>CAJGDL010000020.1 GCA_904502075.1 uncultured Alistipes sp. | reverse complement strand
TGGCCGGCAAGGGACACGAGACCTACCAGGTAATCGGCACCGAGAATCACCACTTCGACGACAAGGAGGAGATTGCGAAGGCTTTTCAAAACCTACACAACTCGCCCCGCCACTCGTAAATTAAACCCGAATTTAAACCCAAAAATAGAACTGGAAATCTATGCTTTATCACCTTTTTCAATACCTCAGAGAGATTTACGATCTGCCGGGATCGGGCATGTTTCAATACATCTCGTTTCGTGCCGCGGCAGCCATCATCCTGGCCCTGCTGATCGCCATCGTCTTCGGTAAGTCGATCATCCGCTTCCTGCAGCGCAAACAGATCGGTGAGGAGATCCGCGACCTCGGGTTGGAGGGTCAGCTCGCCAAGCGCGGCACCCCCACCATGGGCGGCCTGATCATCCTGCTGGCTATCCTCGTTCCGGTGCTCCTGTTCGGTCGCCTGGACAACATCTACACCCAGCTGCTCTTGATCTCGACCCTCTGGCTCGGCTTCATCGGCGGCCTGGACGACTACATCAAGGTCTTCCGACACAACAAAGAGGGGCTGAAGGGTCGCTTCAAGGTCGTGGGCCAGGTAGGCTTGGGCATCATCGTGGGCCTTACGATGTGGCTCTCGGAGGATGTCGTGGTGCGCGAAAAGGTGACACGACCCGTGGAGACCGTAACCGTAGACGAATGGGGTAACGAGGTGGTGAACCACAGCCGCCAGGTGACCTTGAGTCCCGAGGCCACGAAGACCAACAAGACGACCATCCCGTTCCTGAAAAACAACGAATTGGACTACAGCGACCTGGTGGGAGGCAACGAAGGCCTCTCGTGGTTGCTCTACATCGTGGTGGCGATCTTCGTGGTGACGGCCGTCTCGAACGGAGCCAACCTCACGGACGGCCTCGACGGCCTGGTGACCGGAGTCTCGGTGCCGATCGTGGTCGTCTTGGGCGTGCTGGCCTACCTCTCGGGCCACATCGTTTATGCCGACTACCTCAACATCATGTACATTCCGGGCAGTGGTGAGTTGGTGGTCTTCGCCGCCGCCTTCGTCGGTGCGTTGGTGGGCTTCCTGTGGTATAACGCCTTCCCGGCCCAGATCTTCATGGGCGACACCGGATCGCTCTCGATCGGCGGTGTGATCGCCGTCATGGCCCTCTGCATCCGCAAAGAGTTGCTGCTGCCCCTGCTCTGCGGCATCTTCCTCGTGGAGAGTCTCTCGGTGATGATTCAGGTGAGCTACTTCAAACACACGAAGAAGAAGTATGGCGAGGGTCGCCGCATCTTCCTGATGTCGCCCCTGCACCACCACTACCAAAAGCGCGGCTTCTTCGAGACGAAGATCGTGCTCCGCTTTTGGATCATCTCGCTGCTCCTGGCAGCCCTTACGTTGGTAACTCTCAAGATTCGATAATCACTTATGAAAAGAATAGTTGTTTTGGGTGGCGGAATCAGCGGATACGGTTCGGCCATCCTGGCCCAGAAAAAGGGCTTTGAGGTCTTCTTATCCGATGCCGGTAAGATCGCTGATCGCTACAAGCAGAAGCTCGACGAATGGAAGATCAACTACGAGGAGGGGGGACACACCGAGGAGTTGATCCTCTCGGCCTCGGAGGTGATCAAATCGCCCGGCATCCCCGAAAAGGCCCCCATCATTCAAAAGTTGCGCGAGAAGGGGATTCCCGTCATCTCGGAGATGGAGTTCGCCTTCCGCTACTTAGGAAAGGCCAAGACCATCTGCATCACCGGATCGAACGGAAAGACCACCACCACCTCGCTGATCTACAAGATCATGCACGATGCCGGCAAGCGCGTGGCCCTGGGAGGCAACATCGGGGAGAGTTTCGCCTACTCGGTGGCCCAGGGGGGCTACGATTGGTATGTATTGGAGCTCAGCTCCTTCCAACTCGACGGCATGTACGATTTCCGGGCCGACATCGCCGTGTTGATGAACATCACCCCCGACCACCTCGACCGCTACGACTACTGTTTCCAAAACTATGTCGATTCGAAGTTGCGCATCACCCGAAATCAGCACTCGCGCAACTACTTCATCTACTCGGGCGACGACGAGGTGATTTGGCGCGAGATCGAGAAGCGTGGCCCGGCCCTCCACATGAAGCAACTACCCTTTGCCGTGAAATCGGTGGTGGCAAGCGGCGTAGGCGACGCCTTCCCCGATGGCGATACGGGCAAGTTCACCGCCGTGGTAGGGGCCAAGGAGGTGAATGTGGACACCCGCAAGATGCAGATCAAGGGGCTTCACAACACCTACAACGCCATGGCCGCCACCTTAGCGACCCTTGCAGCGGGTGTTACCCCCGCCAAGATCCGCAAGGCAATCTACGACTTCTCGCCCGTGGAACACCGCTTAGAGCCCTCGGGAGAGGTGAATGGCGTGGAGTGGATCAACGACTCGAAGGCTACCAACGTCGATTCGGTATGGTATGCCCTGGAGTCGATGAAACGCCCCGTGGTCTGGATCGCCGGCGGTACCGATAAGGGCAACGACTACGAACCCCTGAAAGCCTTTGCCCGCGAAAAGGTGCATACGTTGGTCTGCATGGGCCTTGATAACAAGAAGTTGGAGGAGAGTTTCCGTGGCATCGTCCCTGAAATCATCTCCACCTCGTCGCTCGATGAGGCAATGAAGGCCGCAGCCAAGGCCGCCCATGCGGGCGACACGGTACTCCTCTCGCCCGCCTGCGCCTCGTTCGACCTCTTCAAGAACTATGAGGAGCGTGGCCGTCTCTTCAAACAGTGGATCCAAGAGAACCTTTTATAGCGATTGTAAATCGAAAACCCGATGAAGCAGACAGTGGAGAGCCATGAGCCGACCCTCCTGGAGCGGCTCTTTCGCGGCGACAAGGTACTTTGGATCACGGCGGCCGTGCTGGCCGTGATCTCGGTGTTGGTGGTCTATTCGTCGACCGCCAAGATGGCCTATGCCGCCTCGACGGCGCGCACCTCGGCCCACTTCCTGCGCGATCAGATCATCATCCTGCTCCTCTCGGTAGCGGTGCTGATGATTGTCTACCGCATCAACAGCCGCGTCTACAACTACTTCTCGCGTTGGATCTACCTCCTCTTCCTGGGCCTCACGGTGGCGGTCTACTTCTTGGGCTACTCCACCAACGGCGCGGCCCGCTGGATCCCCGTTTTGGGCTTCAACCTTCAACCCTCGGAGGGGCTCAAGGTGGCCACCATCCTCTTCTTGGCACGCCAACTCGCCTCGCGCCAAAAGATCATCGAAAAACTCCGCATCGTCCCGGCCCTCAACCCCATGCGCTGGCGCGAAAAGAAGCAGGTCAAAATTTGGAGGGAGGGGACATGGCCCATCCTCGTGCCGATGGTTGCCTCCTGCCTGGTGATCTTCCCTGCCCACACCTCCTCGGCCGTGCTGGTCTTCGCCACCTCGCTTGTGATGATGCTCATCGGCCGCGTACAACTTCGGGAGTTGGCCAAGATCGTGGGGCTCGCTATTGTGGGGGTCTTTCTTATCATGAGCCTCCACCTGGGCCGCAGTGCCACGGCCGGCGGTCGTGTGGAGACCTGGATCGACCTTTGGAGTCAGGATCGCACCGAGATCCCCGTGGAGGAGCTCTCCGACACCGAACGCTCGATGATCGCCATCCACAATGGCGGCTGGCTGGGCCAGGGGGCCGGACAGAGTGCCATGCGTGTGGAGATGACCCACCCCGAAAGCGACTACGCCTACGCCTTCTTTGTCGAAGAGTATGGGCTGATCATGGCCTTGGTGTTGCTGATGCTCTACCTTTGGATCTTCTTCCGCGCCATCCTGATCTTCGAAGGGTGTGGCACCGCCTTCCCGGGACTTTTGGTCTTGGGACTCGCCCTGCTGATCACCTCACAAGCCCTGCTCCACATCATGGTAACCCTCAACCTGATCCCCGAGACAGGCCAAACTCTGCCCCTGATCTCGCGCGGAGGCTCCTCGACCCTCTTTACGGCCATCGCCTTGGGCATGATGCTCTCGGTGAGCCGTCAAAACGAAGAGCAGTCGCACGACAAACCCAAAGACCAAAACCTGACCGAAAAAGGGTGACGATGATTAAAAAAATATGATCTCGTCTTGTAGGAGATTGCCTCGTCGCTACGCTCCTCGCAATGACGAATAGAAATAATTCATAAAATGGACGATATTCGTTTGGACAAATACCTGTGGGCGGTGCGCATCTTCAAGACACGCAGCGATGCCGCCGATGCCATCCGCAACAACCGCGTGTTGGTGAACGATGCCTACTGCAAACCCTCGCGCGAGGTGAAGATCGGCGACCGCATCTCGGTCAAGAAGATGCCCGTGACCTACCAATATAAGGTCGTGGAGTTGGTTTCGAGCCGCCAATCGGCCAAGAATGTGCCCCTCTACTGCCTCAACATCACCCCCGAAGAGGAGCTTTCAAAACTCAACACCCCGCGCGAAACGATCTTCGTATTCCGCGACCGCGGCACGGGCCGCCCCACCAAAAAGGAGCGACGTGACCTCGATTCGCTGATGGACGGCATCTTTTACGACGACGAAGAGGATTTGTAGATAAAAAGAGCAGCAACGACACAACCCGTTGCTGCTCAATTTTTTCGTCAAAATACCTTATCGTGCTCCGACAATCAACAAAGCGAAAAAACTTGAAAGTTTTTCAAGAATTTTCAAGAATTTTCAAATTTCAAGTCTATTTTTATCATCTTCGGAGGGCCAATCCGACCCCTATGGCCCTCCTCAAAACAGATGCACAGCCTCCTGGACGAAGGGAACTCACGACAAACAAGGCAAAGCCAAAGAGCCCTACTCGCAACCAAAAAGAGATAAAAGCGACATTTTTCGGCTGATTTTCAAAAATATCGCGATTTTTTTCTATCTTTGCCAAAGATTCTGCGGATATGGTGTAATTGGTAGCCACGTCAGACTTAGGATCTGATGCCTCACGGCGTGGGGGTTCGAGTCCCTTTATCCGCACGAGCGACTGCCAAATGCAGTCGCTTTTTTTTGTGCGGATAAAGGGACTCGTTCAGCGTGTTGCGCCTCGGCAGACTTGTCTATGGTCGGTTGTTGTTTGCTATGCAAATATTCGTGCTTGCTGTGCGATTGTGTCTGAAAAGAGATTTTCGCCACATCGCCCATCAATCCCGACAATCTTTGATTGCAACAACCTCCCTTCGGTTTGCTCTCGGCTTCTGCCGCTGTTCGAGTCCCGCTGCTGCGTGTTCGATAATCTGTCACGATATTGCACGAAAGCGATTGTCTTAAAGACAGTCGCTTTTTTTGTGCGGATAAGGGAACTCGTCAGTCCATGGCGGTTCGGACAAGCATCGCGTAGTTGAGGGTCGGTGCTCCGGCAGGATGGGGTATATATGGGGTATATAAATAATACGAGCAACCCTTAAAAGTTGCTCGTATTATTTTATGCACTACGGCTTCCGAATGCTAATAGAAGGTGCCGCGGGGGGCGAAGATGGCGTACCCGAAGTTGAACATCAGGTACATATTGTCCCATGAGTCGAGTTCGTACTTGGTCAGCGAGAGGCTCACGGGGCCCAGCGGCGTGTGGTAGATCAGCGAGGCCTCGGAGATGTAGTGCAGGCCCGTTTTCGAGTCCTCCTGATCGCGGTACATCGCGTAGAATCCCGCACGGAAGAGGAACGAGGGGGTAAAACGGAAGGTAGGCATCAAACCTCCGGCCACATAGCGTTTTGCATGAAAATCAGCCATGTAGACCATATTGGCATGGGGAATCGGTTGGTAGCAGGGGAGTGCCATATTGGAGGCTCGTTCGTTCGTAAAATCAGGAAGGTTGGTCGCCACGGCATCGACATTCAGACCCAAGGTTACCCACGAGGCTAAGGGCCAATATTGATCCCACTTGAAGCGGGCACCAAACCAGCTACGATCAATCGCACTCTGGAAGAGGTCGAGATCTCCCGGATCGAACTTATCGCGGCCCCAAACTCCAATTCCCGAGAGCGAGAGGTGGCTTCCACGGGTCGGGTAGAGCGCCTTGTCGAGGGTATTGCGGGCGATTTCGAGTTTCCCGGCCACATAGGAGAAACGGGTATGGTCCAGCAAGGCGGGGTCGCCCACAACCGGCGAGTAGCGGAAGTTGATGTTTCCGCCATTCATGCGCAACGAGATCAGGCTGCGGCGCGTGAGCGGAAGACCCATGGTGAGCGATCCGAAGAGTTCGTTGCGGCGCACCTGTTCCGTGTTGGTGATTTGGGTCAGGGCTCCAAAGTTTCCGTGACGCAGATTCTTGGCCGAGAAGTTGAAGCTGTAGTCCAAAAAGATCGGTTCGCGCCAGAAGAAATCGGTACGGCCACCCACCGAGCCCGACGAATAGACGGGGCCAACGTAGAGGTCACCGTAGAAGGTTTGCGCCACGCGGTTGATGAGTTGGTAGCGTAGCCCGATGTAGGCCTGGTTAAAGGGGGTGGAGGAGATATTTCCTCCCACCATTACCTTGAAACTCGGTTTATATTTCAGTTGCATGGCGATCGAGTAGCGTTCGTTCGCCGCGTTGTAGCTCACCTGGGGAAATTCGGTCGTGAAATCGCCTCCGGCGACAATCGAATAGAGGTTGTCGCGGAACACCTCGAAGGGGAGCTCCTGTTCTCGACCTCGCAACGCTCCCCAGCGATTGAACTCATCGACCTCGAGGAAGTCGCGCGCGTAGTTGGTCTTGGCGTTGTTGATACCGGAGATGGTGTAGTGGTCAAAGATCAGCGGAGGGCACTGCGCACGGAAGGCGGCACGACGGCTCTCCACCTCGGTCTTGGGGCGCAGGGTGTCGATACGAGCCAATATTTCGGGCAATTTGGCTCGGGTATCTTCATAGCCCCAGGCAATGACCTCCATCGAACGCTCGAAATCGAGCATGCCAACGGGCACGGCGCGTTCGATGGCAATACTCCGCCCCTCGGGCATGGCATAATCGGTCTTGTTCATCATGAACATCATGCCCTGGTCGATAAGTCCGCTCTCCTCGTCCACGCGGCGCTGACTGTTGACGCAGATGGAACCGATTATCAACTCGGGCGAAAATTCGGCATCGAGTTCCCGCCACGGAAAGTTGTTGTAGACACCTCCGTCGTAGAGCAACATCGAATCTTGCTGTATGGGACTGAATGCCAAGGGGATTGACATGGAGGCTCGCACAGCCTGCGCCAAATCGCCTTGGCGCAACACCACCTGACGACGAGCGTTCATATCGGCTGCCACACAGCGGTAGGGGACAAAGAGGTCGTCGAAATCATGCCCCGAGGCCTCGTCGGCCGGTGCGAGCAGCCCAACCAAAGCCATATCGACCTGCGTAGAGGAGAGCAAACTGTTGGGGAGCAAGAATTTGCGCCTTCCTTCGGGATTGTTCTTAAAGCCGACATGGATCGAGATCATCGGAGGCACGCTGCCGATATCGCGATAGTAGTAACGATGGCTGTTGTCAATCTTGCCGGAGACCCACTCTTTGACCTCTCCGGTAGCAACGATAGCCTCCATCTCCTCGGGCGAATAGCCTGCGGCATAGAGAGCCCCCACGATGGCTCCCATGGAGGTTCCTGCCACATAATCAATGGGGACACCCGCCTCCTCGAGCGCCTTCAGCACCCCGATGTGATAGAGTCCCTTGGCTCCTCCGCCACTCATGACAACCCCGATACCTTGGGCCGAAGCCCCCACCGAAAGCAAGCAGGCAAGCAGGAGCGAAATCCCTATTTTAAGCCATTGTTTCATCATTTTCTCTAAAAACGGACAATAAAAGGCTCGGAGGATCCATTTTTCGGGAGGGATCGTTCCGATTTTCCCTATAATTTTCGTAACTTTGTACGCTAAACGACACCATATGTCGCCACTCTTTCGACAAAGATACGAAAAAGATGTGAGAGAGGTACTCTCTTTCCTTCGATTTTTGTAACGATGAGCTCGTTGTGGTACATAAGAGTCGTTACGACACCAAAAACACGAAAAAATAGGAGAAAAAAAATAACACCACTATGATTGAGAAAATTCAAGCACTGCTGGAGCGCGTAGAGGCCTTCGCCCCCAAGACGGCCGCCGAAATCGAGGAGTTTCGCATCCGAATCCTGGGCAAAAAGGGAGAACTGACGGCGCTTATGGAGGAGTTTAAAGGGGTTGCCCCCGAACTCAAAAGAGAACTTGGACAAAAACTGAACCACCTGAAAAATGCCGCTTTGGAGCGCATTAACGCCCTAAAGAGCGAACTGGAGGAGGCACAGATGGCCTCGCAGTCGGAGGTAGGCGACATGAGTCGTCCGGGTTCGGCCGAGACGTTGGGTTCGCGCCACCCGATCGCCCTTGTAAAGAACCAAATCGTCGAGATCTTCTCGCGCCTGGGCTACACGGTGGCCGAAGGTCCCGAAATCGAGGACGACTGGCACGTCTTCTCGGCCCTGAACTTCCCGCCCGAGCACCCCGCCCGCGACATGCAGGACACCTTCTTCATCGAGAAGCAGCCCGACATCCTGTTGCGTACCCACACCTCGTCGATCCAGGTACGCACAATGGAGCACCAAAAGCCCCCCATTCGCGTCATCTGCCCGGGTCGTGTCTTCCGCAACGAGGCCATCTCCTACCGAGCCCACTGCATCTTCCACCAAGTGGAGGGCCTTTACATCGATAAGGGGGTTTCGTTTGCCGACATGAAGCAGTCGTTGCTCTACTTTGCCAAGGAGCTCTTTGGCGAGAGCGCCACGATCCGCATGCGCCCCTCGTACTTCCCCTTCACGGAGCCTTCGGCCGAGGTGGATGTGTCGTGCAACCTCTGCGGCGGCAAGGGCTGCAACGTCTGCAAGGGTACCGGATGGCTTGAGATCATGGGTTGCGGCATGGTCGATCCCAACGTGCTCACGGCCAACGGAATCGACCCGAAGGAGTACTCGGGCTTCGCCTTTGGTATGGGAGTTGAGCGTATCGCCATGTTGAAGTATGGCGTGAAGGACTTGCGCCTCTACTTCGAGAACGATGTGCGCTTCCTGCACCAGTTCGACTCGGCCCTGTAAAAGAAAAAAAGGGATCAGATTATGCGCAAATGGGGATTGACAATTTCGCTTTTCATACTTTGTCTGGTGGGATTCTACCCGACAAAGGGGGGCGAAATTGCGGCCCTGGACTCCGCGCCCGACTCCCTGAACAGCCCCCTCGGGTACTACACCGAGGGGATTCGCCGGCTCCACATCCTGGAGGATACGGTGGCGGCCCGCGAGGCGTTCTTTCACGCCTTGGAACTCGACTCCACCTATGCTCCCGCCCACTACAAGTTGGCCGAAACGAGTCTGATGGCCGGAGCCGACGAAGAGGCCTTGATTCATGCGCGTCGCGCGTATGAAGCCGATACAACCAACAAATTCTACCTCACCCTCTATGCGAGGGCACAGATCCTCTCTCGACGACTCGATGGCGCACTGGAGAGTTTCCATCGCCTCACGCGCATCGATCGCCACAACCCCGACAACTACCGCCTGACCGCCCTCTTGGAGGAGCAGGCCGGCAACCGACCGGCGGCCATCGCCCTCCTGGACTCGGCAGAGGTGCTCTTTGGACAGAACCCCCTGCTCGGCGGGGTCAAGCGTCGCATGTTGATGCAGGACGGACAACACGAGCGGGCCCTCCGCGAGGCGTTGGAGAGCGTTGAACGCGCCCCCTACGAGGCCGAAAACCACCTGGTGTTGGGCGACATTTACCACCACACGGGGGCCGATTCGATGGCCCGCGTAGCCTACTACCGCGCCTTGGAGCTCGACTCCACCCACCTGGAGACCCTCCTTACGCTGGGCGACTTCCACAACCGCCGCCGTGAATACAAGCCCTACTTTCAGCTCTCGACCCGCATCTTCGCCCACCCGGAGTTTCCCCTCTCGGAAAAGATTTCGATCTTTAACCGATTTACAGCTGATGCCCGGTTCTATCGCGAATTCTTCCCTCAACTCAGCACCCTGGCCCGCACCCTGATTCTACACTACCCCAAAGAGCCCGAAGTGGTGGAGCTCTACGCCCGCCACCTGATGGCCTCGGGCAACCTGGAGCAGGCCCTCGCCCTCTACAAACTCCGCCTCGAAGACGAGCCCCCGCAGCTCGACTACTTCACCATGGTAGTCGACATGGAGAGCTACCTCGAACGGCCCGATTCGGCCCGACTCTACCTCGAAAAGGCAATTGCGCGCTTCCCCGAAAATCCCCAACTCTACATCCAGCGGGGCCACCTGGCCTCGCTCCACGGGCCCCGCTTCGAGGAGGCCGAGGTAAGCTACAAGCAGGCTCTCGCTCTCGCCGAGAGCGACTCGTTGCGCAGTGTTATCTGGGGCTTTATCGGCGACAGCTACCAACGTCGCAGCCAGCAGGGGGTATCCTCCACCGAAGCCCTCTTCGAAGCCCCACAATCGGCCCCGAAGGGTTGGCATAAGTGGCTGAAAAAATGCTACAAAGCCTACGACAAGGCACTCGAATACGACCGCGACAACATCTCGGTACTGAACAACTACGCCTACTTCCTCTCGCTCGAAGGGCGCGACCTGGAGCGAGCCCTGGAGATGTCGAGTCGCGTGATTGCCCTTGCGGGCAACGAGCCCACCTACCTCGACACCCACGCCTGGGTGCTCTTCCGCCTGGGACGCCTCGATGAGGCGAAGAAACTGCTGCAACAGGCCGTCTCGCTCGATGGTCGCCGCAGCCCCGCCCTACAACTCCACTACGGCGATGTGCTGGCAGCGCTGGGCGAAAAGTTCATGGCCGAGATCTATTGGAAACGGGCACTCGAAAACGGCTACGACCCCAAAGCCGTCGAGTTCCGCATCGAAAAACTCAAACAAAAAACAGAAAAACCATGAGGGCTCGCATCCTTCTCCTCCTTCTACTGACCCTACCCCTTACGCTCTCGGCCCAGACTGACACCAAGAAGATTGCCGACCAAAAGCGCAAGATCGAGAGCCTGGAGCGCGAGATTGCCGACCGAGAAAAGGAGATCTCGGGACTCAAAAAGGGGCGCTCCACCGCCGAACAGCGAGCCCGTAAGTTGGCCCGCCAGATCGAGTCGCGCAACACCCTTCTGCAAGAGACCGAGAGCGAAGAGCGCGACCTGAAACGCGAGGTGGCCTCGCTGGACAGCACGGCCCGATGCCTCGCCTCATCGCTCGAAGCCCAGAAGGAGCGTTACGCCGGCATGGTGCGCGAAGCATGGCGCAACTACAAACACAACAACTACTTAAGCTATATCTTTGCGGCCGAAGACTTTGCCGATATGGCTCGCCGCATTGCCAATCTGAGGGAGGTGGCCTCGCTACGCGAACGGCAGATGAGGCAAATCGACTCGCTAAAACACCAAACCACCGAAAAACAACAACAACTTGCTCAGCGCGAACGCGAATTGGACTCCGTACACCAAAGCCTGGCCAAGCAGAAAACCCGCCTCGAGGAGGATGCCGCCGAGGCTCGTGCCAGCGTGAAGCAGCTCTCGAAAAAGGAGCAGGAGGCCCGGAAAAAGAAGGTGGCACAGGAGCGTCTGCTGGACAATGCCGTGGCCGAACTTCGCAAACTCACCAAGGGCAACAAAGAGGGTGCCTCGTTCTCGAAGAGCACCTCGAATCTGAACCTTCCGGTGGTAGATGGCAAGGTAAAGAAGTATCTGGGCAACATGGCCGAGATCTCGGGTCGAAAAGGGGCCGAAATTCGCTCGATCTACGAGGGAAAGGTGGTGGATGTCAAGCGCAACCGAATCACGGGAAAATACGATGTATACATTGCTCACGGTGAGTACATCACCTCCTATGCGAACCTCTCGGCCGTGGTGGTGGAGCGCAACAGCTCCGTAAAACGGAACCAGAAGATCGGCACAATCGGCTCGTCGGTCGATGTGATCACCATGCAGAGCGAATACACCCTTGTCTTCGGCATCTATCCGCCCAATCCGAAACAAAAAATGCTCGCCTCGGAGTGCTTCCAAAAATAGCTCCACCCTCAAAAAACAAGTGAGAAAAATCTAAAAATCGTAAGGAAAGAGAAATGGCTATCCGATACCATAACGACGAGTCGCCGTACCGCCCTGCGGAGCGCCGTCTGCTGGGTCGCTGGCTCCGCGAAGTGGCGGCCGGCGAGGGCAACTACCGCATCGAGGAGCTCAACTACATCTTCTGCTCCTCCTCGAAGCACCGCGCCATGAACATCGAGTTCGTGGGACACGACTACTTCACCGACATCATCACCTTCGACTACAGCGACCTGAAGGAGGGCTATGTGGCCGGAGATGTCTTCATCGACGTAGAGACCGTGCGCGACAACGCCCGCATCTACGGCACGACCTTTACGCGCGAGATGCGCCGCGTGATTGCCCACGGACTGCTGCACCTCTGCGGCCAAAAGGACAAGACGCCCCGCGCCGAAAAGCAGATGCACCGCAAGGAGGATAAATACCTGGCTCTGCTCGACGAGATGCGCTCGGAGAAGACGGCACTAAAGAACCTCAAATAATTGATACTCATGGTGTTGGATTATGATATAATTGTGGTTGGTGGGGGTCATGCCGGATGCGAAGCCGCCTCGGCAGCCGCGCGCATGGGTTCTCGTACGCTGCTGCTGACGATGGACATGACCAAGCTGGCCAACATGTCGTGCAACCCCGCAGTAGGCGGCGTAGCCAAGGGGCAGATCGTACGCGAAATTGATGCGTTAGGCGGGCGTATGGGAATTATCACCGACCTCTCGGCCATCCAATTCCGCATGCTCAACCGATCGAAGGGGGCGGCCATGTGGAGCCCCCGCGCCCAGTGCGATAAGGCCCGCTTCTCGGAGGAGTGGCGCAAAGAACTCGAAAACACCTGGGGACTCTACATTTGGCAAGATGCCGCCACCGAGATCCTCTTCGCTGAAGAGGGCGGAGTACGCTGCATCAAAGGACTGAAAACCCAGATGGGGGTCGAGTTCTCGTGCCGTGCCTTGATCCTCACGAGCGGCACCTTCATGAACGGCCGCATGTTCTGCGGCGAGGGGTCGGCCGAGGGAGGACGCGCCGGAGATGCCGCCTCGCACGGCATTACCGAGTCACTCACCGCCATCGGATTCGAGGCAGGACGCATGAAGACCGGCACCCCGGCCCGCCTCGATGCCCGCACCATTCACTTCGAGGCCTTGGAGGTGCAGGAGGGCGACGAGAACCCGTCAAAATTTTCGTATTCGTCTGACACAGAGGCAGTTAAGGATCAGTTGCCGTGTTTTACCGTACACACCTCAAACGAGGTACACGACATTTTGCGCAAGGGATTTGAGCGATCGCCCCTCTTCAACGGCACGATTCACGGCATAGGCCCTCGCTACTGCCCGAGCATCGAGGACAAACTCCGCACCTTTGCCGACAAGGACTCGCACCAACTCTTCCTCGAACCCGAGGGCAGATCGACCAACGAATACTACCTGAACGGCTTCTCCTCGTCACTCCCCTGGGAGATTCAATGGGAGGCGCTACACGCCATCTGCGGACTGGAGGATCTCCACATCTTCCGACCGGGCTATGCCATCGAGTACGACTACCTGATTCCCACCCAGCTGCACCACTCGCTCGAGACCAAACTCGTCGAAGGGCTCTACTTCGCCGGGCAGATCAATGGTACGACCGGCTACGAGGAGGCGGCAGCGCAGGGACTAATGGCCGGCATCAACGCCCACCGCAAACTCAACAACCTGGAACCCGTCGTCCTTCGACGCGACGAGGCCTACATCGGTGTGCTGATCGACGACCTGGTGACCAAGGGGGTTGACGAACCCTACCGCATGTTCACCTCGCGCGCCGAGTACCGCATCCTGCTCCGCCAAGATAACGCCGACCTCCGCCTCACCCCCAAAGGGTATGAATTGGGACTCATCAGCGAAAAAAGATGGCAGGAATTTACCGAAAAAAATTCAGCCGTAGAATCGCTTAAAAAATTCGCACGCGAACTGAGCATCAAACCAAGCGACGTAGAGAGCTATTTAAAATCGCACAATTCCGATCCGCTTTCGCAGGGTTGTAAGCTACAAAATCTCCTTTTGCGCACCTTTACGACCTTTGAGAACCTGCGCCCCACCCTTCCGAAACTGGAAAAATTTCTGCACGAAAACAATTTCTCAGACGAGGTCATTGAGGAGGCAGAGATCCAAATCAAATACAAAGGATATATCGAGCGCGAAAAATTGATCGCCGAGAAACTGCGTCGCCTCGAAAATATCCGTATTCCGGCCGATTTCGACTTCCACTCGATGCAGGCCCTGACGATTGAGGCTCGTCAAAAACTCTCGCGCATCCGCCCCGCCACCATCGGCCAGGCTTCGCGCATCCCGGGAGTCTCCCCCGCCGATGTCAATGTGATGCTGGTGAAATTCGGCCGATAAGCCGTCGGACTCGAAGAGAAACACAAAAGTTAAACAGAAATAGACATATCAAAAAGAAGAGGGGATGTTCCACGTGGAACATCCCCTCTCTTTATTTAGCTGTTGGCTTTGAATTACTCCTCAACCTCCACAACCAGGTTCCAGCCGTGCTTGTCCTCGCAACGACCATACTGGATATCGCGCAGCGTGTTGTAGAGCTTCATGCTCCACTCGCCCACGTTCTCCATGTCGAACTGATAATCCTTACCGGTCTGCATGTCGTGAACAAAACCGATAGGCGAGATCACAGCGGCCGTACCGCAAGCACCGCACTCCTCGAAGGTCGAAAGCTCCTCGATGTCGATAGGGCGCTCAACCACCTCCAGGCCGAGATCCTGAGCGATCTGACGGAGGCTCTTGTTGGTGATCGAAGGCAGGATCGAAGGCGACTTCGGCGTAATGTACTGACCATCCTTGATGGCGAAGAAGTTGGCAGCACCGCACTCCTCGATGAAGCGACGCTCTACCGAATCCAGGAACAATACGTTGGCAAAGCCATTCTTGTGGGCCATCTCACCGCAAAGCAGCGACGAAGCGTAGTTACCACCTACCTTTACATCACCGGTACCGTGCTGAGCCGAACGATCCTGCGAACGGTCGGCAGCCACGCGGATGGGCTTAATACCCGACTTGAAGTACGGGCCTACGGGCGAGCAGTAAACCACAATCAGGGCATCCTTCGAAGGACGAACACCCAGACCAACCGACGTACCGAACATCACGGGACGGAGGTACAACGAAGCACCCGACTCATAGGGGGGAACAAAGCGAGCATTGCGCTTTACGCACTCCTCACAAGCCTTTACGAACATCTCGACCGTAGGCTCGGGCAGGCAAAGACGACGTGCCGACGAGATGAAACGCTTGGCGTTCTCCTCGGGACGGAACAGACGAATCTTACCATCCACGCCGCGGAAGGCCTTCAGACCCTCGAACAGCTCGCAACCATAGTGCAGGCACGAAGCCGACATGTGCATAGGCACATACTCATCGGAGGTTACCTCCATCTCGCCCCACTTACCATCCGTGTAGGTGTAGCGCACGTTGAAATCGGTTTTGGTGTAGTCAAAACCCAGCGATTTCCAATCCAAATTTGCAGTCATTTTACTGAAGTTTTAGGTTTATGTTAGTGAAACATTTCGTTATTTTTCTTTTAGTCCGAATTGCCTTTAATACATTATATCTCGCTGATACACAACATATTAACCAACAATCGCTCCGCTATTGGTCTTTTGCGAAGGCTGCAGGAGCACCAACTTGCCGGAGGCATCTTCACCCATCAGGATCATACCACTCGACAGGATGCCGCGCATCTCACGAGGCTGCAGGTTTACAAGCACCAAGACCTGCTGACCCACCAACTCCTCGGGGGTGAAGTGCTCAGCAATACCCGAGACGATCTCGCGCTTGTCGATACCCGTATCCACCGTCAGCTTCAGGAGCTTCTTGGTCTTGGCCACCTTCTCGGCCGCCAAGATGGTCGATACGCGGATATCCATCTTTTGGAAATCCTCGAACGATACCGCCTCCTTTTGCGCCTCGACATTTTGTGCCGCCTCGGCCGCCTGGTTGGCCGCCTTCGTAGCCGCCAACTTGTCGAGCTGCTTCTGGATCACCTCATCCTCGATCTTTTCGAACAAGAGCGACGGGGTGCCGATCGTATGGCCGGCCGAAATCAACTCCATCGAGCCGAGATTCTCCCAACCAAAGGGCTTCACCGCCAACATATCGAGCATCTTTTGAGCCGAGAAAGGCATGAAAGGCTCGATAGCGATTGCCGTATTGGCCGTGATTTGCAGGGCAATATTGAGAATGGTCTTTACGCGCTCGGGGTCGGTTTTCACCACCTTCCACGGCTCGGTATCGGCCAGGTATTTGTTACCGATACGGGCCACATTCATCGCCTCTTTGAGGGCCTCGCGGAAACGATAGTTCTCGATATTCTGCTCCAAAGCCCCCTTCACCTTCTTGAGCTCCTCGATCGTCTCCTTATCGTAGTCGGTCAACTCACCGCAGGCGGGAACCTCGCCCCCGTAATACTTCTGCGTGAGCACCAGGGCACGGTTTACGAAGTTACCCAAGATAGCCACCAACTCGTTGTTATTGCGAGCCTGGAAATCCTTCCAGGTGAAGTCGTTATCCTTGGTCTCGGGAGCATTGGCACACAACACATAGCGCAAGACATCCTCCTTGCCGGGGAACTCCTCGAGGTACTCGTGGAGCCACACAGCCCAGTTACGCGAAGTCGAGATCTTGTCACCCTCAAGGTTCAGGAACTCGTTGGCCGGCACATTCTCGGGCAGGATATACTCGCCGTGAGCCTTCAACATCGACGGGAAGACGATGCAGTGGAAGACGATGTTATCCTTACCGATGAAGTGCACCATCTTGGTATCCTCCGACTTCCAATACTTCTCCCAATCGGGTGTCAGATCCTTCGTGGCAGAGATATAGCCGATGGGCGCATCAAACCATACGTAGAGCACCTTGCCATCAGCACCCTCAACGGGTACAGGAATACCCCAGTCGAGGTCACGGCTTACGGCACGTGGCTGGAGGCCGAGGTCGAGCCAGCTCTTACACTGACCATACACGTTAGATTTCCACTCCTTGTGACCCTCCAAGATCCACTCGCGAAGGAAACCCTCATACTTATCCAAAGGCAAGTACCAGTGCTTTGTCTCGCGCTTCACGGGCACAGCACCCGATACGGCACTCTTGGGGTTGATC
>CAJGDL010000019.1 GCA_904502075.1 uncultured Alistipes sp. | reverse complement strand
CCTTGATAATCGGAAGATCCCCACGAATTTCGATTTTGGCTGACACCGCTTCGAAACGCCCTAAAATCGAAATTCTCGGGATGACGCGGTGTGTATAGGAGGGGATAGGTGCTTTTGCACATATCCCCTCCTATACATTGCTCTCCCCGAAAATTCGGCTCGGTGGACAGCAGGTTAAAGATCGGGGTCGATAGGGGGCTTTTGTAGGGTAAAATCGAAGCGTAGACCACCCTCGGGGCGGTTGCTGGCCGTGATTGTTCCTCCGTGGAACTGCACGGCGTGTTTGACAATAGCCAGGCCGAGGCCTGTGCCACCCTTTTGGCGCGAGCGCCCCTTGTCGACTCGATAGAAGCGTTCGAAGAGGCGGTTGAGTTGTTTCTCCTCGATGCCGCAACCGTCGTCCTCGAATCGGATATGGCACTCGGTGGCCGTATTCGAGATGAGCGAGATGTAGATGTTCTTCCCCTCGGAGTAGGCGATTGCGTTATCGGTCAGGTTCTGGAAGATGGAGCCAATGAGCGAGAGGTTGCCCTCGATGATGACCTGCTGGTCGAACTTCGTGTGCAGGGTCATGCGTTCGTTTTCGGGCAGAATCTCCAATTCGTCGGCGATCTCTGTCAGGATTTCGTTGAGCGAGATCCGCTCTTTGCTGATCAGTGCATTGCCGTCCTCCATGCGGGTGATGAGCGACACGTCGCCCAGCAGTCGGCGCAGGCGTTCGTTGTGCGTGTAGCACCTCTCGATGAGCTCCTGTCGTTTCTCTTCACTCAGGCTAATTCCCGAGAGCAGGGTCTCGAGGCAGACTTGGATCGAGGCCACCGGGGTCTTCAACTCATGGTTGATGTTGTTGGTAAGTTGTCGCTTGATGAGGATCTTCTCCTGCTCCTCGCGCATGGCTGCTTCGTGCGCTTGGTCGCGGTCCTTGATGGTTTGCTGCCATTGGGCGTAGAGCTGCACGATGTGGTTGGAGATCGAGCCCAACTCATCGTTGGGGAAGGGCTCCTCCTCGTCGAACGATTCCCCCTTCTTTGCCTTGTCGGCAAAGCGGTTCAGACGCTCGATATTTTTTCCCAGCCGGCGCGTGGTGAAGTAGGCCAAGATGCTCATCACCAGACTGATGAGGATCATCACCCATAGGAATGACCAGTCGGCCATGAGCAGCTCCTGCAGGGTGGAGGAGTAGGGGATGGCTGAGCGGATGATTGCCTGGTTTCCGCGAGTGGCGGAGTAGAAATAGTCGCGCCCATCGCTTGTTGACTGCCTTCCGACATGGTAGCCGGCACCCTCTTTGATAGCACTTGCAATCTCGGGGCGGTTGAGGTGGTTGTCGAGTGAATCCAACGCGAGCGTGTTGTCATAGATCACCACTCCCGAGGGGGCGATGATGGTGATGCGAAGCTCCTCGAAGGGCTTTTTGTGGGCGGCAATATACTCTTCGTAGGAGAGTCCGTCCTCCATCACCTCGATCAGATGACGATTGTACATCTGAAGTTTCAGGTTCAGGGAGTTCAGTTTGTACTGCTTCTCGCGCGGGTATTGGAAGGCGACGAAGCAGAGGACGATGCTCCAGGAGAAGCCAAGCAACATCAGGAAGAGTCGCTTGTGGTAGGAGAGGTTAATCACGGAACCCATAACCGAAGCCTGAACGGGTTACAATATAGGAGCCATAGGGGCCGATCTTGGCGCGTAGGCGGGTGATGTTTACATCAATGGTGCGGTCGAGAACCACCACCTCGTCGCTCCAGATGCGGCTCAGGATCTGTTCGCGCGAGCAGATCTTGCCTCGATGTGAAATCAAGTAGGCAAGGAGTTCGAACTCTTTGCGTGTGAGTTTGACCTCCTGTCCATCCACGGTGCAGCGCTTGAACTCCAAATCGAGTTGCAGCCCCTCGACCTTCATGAGGTTGGGCTGCTCCTCACGCTGTGCGAGGGTTTTATGTCCCGAGGAGCGGCGCAGTACACTCTTTACGCGGGCCACGACATTGCGAATCGTGTAGGGTTTCATGATGTAGTCGTCGGCTCCGAGGTTGAGCCCCATCACCATGTCGTCTTCCGTGTCGCGTGCCGTGCAGAAGATGATAGGGATTTCGGCCGTGGAGAGATCGGCCTTCAACATCTTCGCCATCTTGATGCCGTTGATCTCGCCCATCATGATGTCGAGTAGGATGAGCGAGTAGTTTTTTAAGTCGTAGGTCAGAGCCTGCTCTGCGCTGAAGGCAATGTCGACATCGTACCCCTCGTTTTCGAGGTTTATCTTCAAGACTTCGCACAAGGTCTCTTCGTCATCTACGATCAGTATGCGTTCCGTGGCCATAATACTACCTTAATTATATTCTACTGCAAAAATAGGGAAAAAACCGAACCCTTTGGCACGCAAAAGGAGATTTAATGAAATTGTAATAAAAAAGGGATAATTTATCATGCGTTTGAAATATTTTTGAAACATTATTGTTCTTCCTTTGCAGTCGAAAAATTATTAGAAAAGATTATGGGTATATTACAAGTGTTGACGCTGTTGGGAGCGTTGGGAATGTTCCTTTACGGAATGAATCTGATGAGTTCGGGGCTGCAAAAGGCTGCCGGAGAGCGATTGAGAGGCTTTTTGTCGGCCATGACCTCCAACCCGTTCAAGGGGGTATTGACTGGATTGGGAATCACCACGGTGATTCAATCTTCGTCGGCCACCACCGTGATGGTCGTAAGTTTTGTCAATGCCGGCCTTCTGACCCTGACGCAGGCCATTGGCGTGATCATGGGTGCCAACATCGGTACCACGGTTACGGCCTGGATGGTCTCGTGGCTCGGATTCAAGGCCGATATCTCGATCCTGGCGGTGCCTTTGATGCTTTTTGGCTTCCTCTTCTCGAATTCGAAAGCCGACAAGCGCAAGCACATTGGTGAACTGATTGTCGGCTTCTCGCTCCTCTTCCTGGGTCTTTCGTTCATGAAGGAGTCGGTGCCCGACCTGCGTGAGACCCCTCAGGTCTTGGAGTTCGTGACCACCTGGGCGGCCCACGGCTTTGGATCGGTGTTGCTCTTCTTTGCCTTCGGTACGATCCTGACTTTGGTTTTGCAGTCCTCGTCGGCCACCATGGCGATCACACTCATCATGTTGAGCATGGGGTGGATCCCCTTTGAGATGGCTTGTGCCATGGTGCTGGGTGAGAATATCGGTACGACCATCACCGCGAATATCGCCGCTTCGGTGGGAAATACACAGGCCAAGCGTGCCGCCATGTCGCATACGATCTTCAATGTCTTTGGTGTGATCTGGGCCTTGATCCTCTTCAAACCCTTCTTGCAGTTGGTGGGCTTGATTACCGAGAGCCTCTTCGGAGTGCCCAATCCCGCGGCCGAGGGCTTCGAGGTGACCAGTTCGAATTCACCCGAGGGAACGGCGGCTCTCTATGGTCTTTCGATGCTCCACACGCTCTTCAATCTGACCAATACCTGTTTGCTTGTTTGGTTTACCAATTGGATTGCCAAGGCGGTAAGTTGGATCATCCGTGCCCCCAAGAATCAGGAGAAGGAGGTCTTCCGCCTTCAGTACATCTCGGCAGGCCACCTGGCCACTCCCGAGCTCTCGGTAGAGCAGGCCTTCGAGGAGATCATCCATTTCGCCAAGATCTCGAAGAATGGGGCGCTCTATGCACAGCAGGCGATCCACGAGGCCGATACCGACAAGTTCGAGGAACTGCGCGCCAAGTTGGTCAAGTATGAGGAGATCTCCGATCGTATCGAGTATGAAATTGCCTCGTTCCTGAATGGGGTCTCGGCCGAGGAGGTCAGCGAGGGTACCTCGGTAAAGATCAAGGCGATGTATAAGATTATCGGTGAGTTGGAGTCTTTGGGCGACTCGGGTGAGACCATCAGCCGCATCTTGTCGCGAAAGAACAGCCACAAGAAGAGTTTCGATGCCGTGGCAATCAAGAATCTCAACGAGATGGCCGAGGCTGTGGCTGCCGCCTATGATGTGATGATCGAGAACCTGGAGGCGGCACACAAGGGCGAACTCACGAAGATCGAAAACGCCTACCGCGCCGAGGATCGACTCAATACGCTCCGAAACAACTTCCGTGATGCTGTTATCGAGGCGATTGAGACCGATGGAAAGAATTATCAGACAAGCGTTTACTACATGGATATCGTCAACGCCTTCGAGGGCATGGGTGATTTCATGATCAACGTGTCGCAAGACCTTGAAAGGGGATTTGTACACAAGTAATTCGCTCCTTAAAAAAATGGGTTTCCGGGCCCGCCGAAAAACTCGGCGGGCCCGGCCTTCTTGGGTGGGTGAGTTCTTTTGGGAGACGGATGGGTGATAAATCCCCCTGCGCAACTCCCCCAAAAAGGGCTGCTGTTTCCCGATCTCCCAAAAAACTGAGCCCAAAAAGCAAATAATTCGCGATTCCTCCTTGCTCATTTCTCATTATTTTATACCTTTGCGCCATATAACCCGAAACAAGAGAATGAAAACATTTCAAACGGTGAGCGAGCTTCAGCAGGAGCTTGCCAACTACTCCAAGGAGGAGATCGGCTTCGTGCCCACGATGGGTGCCCTGCATGCCGGACACCGTTCGCTGGTCGAACGCGCCCGCAAAGAGAACAAAGTGGTGGTGGTGAGCGTCTTTGTGAACCCCACGCAATTCAATGATAAGAACGACCTGAAGCACTATCCCCGTACCCCCGAGGCCGACGAAGCAATGTTGCGCGAGGTGGGTGTGGATTATGTGCTGATGCCCACGGTCGAGGAGATCTACCCCGAGCCCGATACGCGACAGTTCGACTTCGGTCAGATCGACAAGGTGATGGAGGGGGCCACGCGCCCGGGCCACTTCAACGGCGTGGCGCAGGTGGTGAGCCGTCTGTTCGATATCGTGAAGCCCGCCCGAGCCTACTTCGGCGAGAAAGATTTCCAGCAGATTGCCGTTATCAAGGCGATGATCCGTCAACTCGGCATCGAGATCGAGATCCTTCCCTGCCCCATTGTGCGCGGTGAGGATGGCTTGGCTCTCTCGTCGCGCAACCAACTCCTCACGCCCGACCACCGCGCTGCTGCCCCCCACATCTACGCCTCGCTGAAGAAGGCCGTGGAGATGAGCCGCGAGATGGAGCCCGAGGCACTCAAGGCGTGGGTTGTCAAGCAGGTGGAGAGCAACCCCTTGCTGAAGGTGATCTACTACCAGTCGGTCGATGGCGATTCGTTGCAGGAGGTGGCCTCCTGGGAGGAGTCGGCCCATGTGCAGGGCTGCATCGCTGTTCAGGCCGGTGAGATTCGTTTAATTGATAATATCCGTATCCGATAATGAAATTCCAGATTGAAGTCATCAAGTCGAAGCTTCACCGCGTAACGGTTACGCAGGCGAACCTGAACTATGTGGGCAGCATCACCATCGACGAGGCGTTGATGGAGGCCGCCAACCTGATCGAGGGTGAGAAGGTGCAGATTTTAGATATCAACAACGGCGAGCGTTTCGAGACCTACATCATCCGTGGCGAGCGCAACAGCGGTTGCATCTGCCTGAACGGTGCTGCGGCCCGCAAGGTGCAGGTGGGTGATGTGGTGATCATCTGCTCCTACGCGCTGATGGATTTCGAGGAGGCCAAGAGCTTCAAGCCGTGGATCGTCTTCCCCGATACGGCCACCAACCAATTGGTGTAGGGGCTGAAAATAATTATGGAGAAAACGGGCGGGGATTCCTTCGGCCCGTTTTCTCTTTTTTTTAAGGGGTGAAATCGCCAAAAAGTTTGCCGTAGAGTCAATATTCACCGCGAAAATTAGTATAAGAATTGAATTATTTCGTATCTTTGTAAATATGGAAACACTGCTTTTGATCTTGGCCGTGGTGCTGACGCTGGTTGGTATTGCGGGATGCATTTTGCCCGGTCTGCCCGGCACGCTCTTCAGTTATGGTGCGCTGTTGTGTTGCTACGCGTGTGACACGACCCTGCTCACCCCCACCCAATTGTGGATTTGGGCTGCGGCGAGTGTGGTGGTGATGGGGCTCGATTATGTACTGCCGGCCTATATGACCAAACTCTTCGGCGGGTCGCGAGCGAGTGCCGTGGGGGCCATCATCGGCCTCTTTGCCGGGATCTTCTTTACCCCCGTAGGGATGCTGATGGGTAGTTTCCTGGGGGCTGTGATCGGGGAGATGCTTCATGATAACACCGACCCGTCGCGAGCCCTGAAGGCGGGTGTGGGCTCTTTTATCGCCTTTATTACGGGTACAGGAATCAAACTCTTCGCCTCGTTGTGGATGATGCTGATCGTCTTCCGTGAATTGGCTGCCGCTTTGGGATTTTAATCGAACAAACCAATTAACAAAAAGTTATGAAACGAAACCTTTTATTTCTGATGGCTGCCGTGGTGATGCTCTTCACGGCGTGCAGCAAGTATCGTTACGAAGAGGTGAAGGGCGACCCCTTGAAGAGCCGCATCTACACCCTCGACAACGGACTCAAGGTCTATATGACCGTCAACAAGGATCTGCCACGCATCCAGACCTACATTGCTGTGCGTGTGGGTGCCAAGAACGATCCCATCGAGACGACGGGCTTGGCCCACTACTTCGAGCACCTGATGTTTAAGGGTACCGAGAAGTTCGGTACGCAGAACTATGCCGAAGAGAAGCCCCTCTTGGATGAAATTGAGCGTCTGTTCGAGATCTATCGTGTCACCGAGGATCCTGCCGAGCGCAAGGCTCTCTATGCCCAGATCGACTCGGTGTCGCAGCTCGCTTCGAAGTTCTCGATTCCTAACGAGTACGACAAGCTGATGGCGGCAATCGGGGCTTCGGGAACCAATGCCTGGACCTCGCAAGACGAGACCGTCTATACGGAGGATATCCCCTCGAATCAGATCGAGAATTGGGCCAAGATCCAGTCCGACCGCTTCATGAACAATGTGATTCGTGGCTTCCACACCGAGTTGGAGACCGTCTACGAGGAGTATAACATGTCGCTGACCGATGACGGTAGCAAGGCCTACTACGGCATCATGGAGCTTCTCTTCCCGAACCACCCCTATGGTCAGCATACCGTCTTGGGTTATGCCGATCACCTCAAGAACCCCTCGGTGACCAACATTAAGAACTACTACCGCACCTACTATGTACCCAACAACATGGCCATCTGTCTCTCGGGTGATTTCGATCCCGAGGAGATGATTGCCGTGATCGACAAGTATTTCGGAGTGATGCAGCCCAACGAGAACCTGCCCAAGTTTGAGATTCCCGCCGAGGAGCCCATCACCTCGCCCAAGCTGAAGGAGGTCTATGGCCTTGAGGCTCCGTTCCTCTATCTGGGTTGGCCCATTGAGGGCGATGCTACCTCGGCCGATGCCGAGATGGTGCAGCTCGTATCGTCGCTCCTCTCGAACGGCAAGTGCGGTTTGATTGATGTAGACCTCGATCAGCAGCAGAAGTTGCTCTACTCGGGGGCCTTCGATGTGGTGAATGCCGACCACGGAGCCCTCGTGCTGGCCGGTTATCCGAAGCAGGGTCAGTCGCTCGAGGAGGTGAAGGCTCTTTTGATGGCTGAGGTTGAGAAACTTTGCAAGGGTGAGTTTGACGAGGGCTTGCTGAAGTCGACCATCGCCAACTACAAGCGCGGACAGATGCGACGCATGGAGAGCAACAACGGTCGTGCCATGGCCTTCGTGAACTCCTTCATCAATGGTTCGGAGTGGGCCGACGAGGTAGCGGCTCTCGACCGCATGGGCAAGATTACCAAGGAGCAGTTGGTGGCTTGGGCCAATAAGACCCTCAAGCCCGAGGGGTATGTTGAGCTTCGTAAGCTCCAGGGGGAGGATCTCTCGCAGGTGAAGATCGAGAAGCCTACGATTACCCCCATTTCGGCCAATCGCGATGCCGTGAGCGACTTCCTTGCTGAGGTCAAGGCCTCGGAGGTGAAGCCCATCGAGCCCGTATTTTACGACTTCGAGCGCGACCTTACGAAACTTTCGATGAAGCAGGATTTGGAGGTGCTCTACAAGAAGAATGAGACGAACAACCTCTTCAGCCTCTACTATGTCTATGACTTCGGTGCGCTGACCGATCCTACCCTTCAGTATGCCTTGGGTAGCTACTTCTCGTTGCTCGGTACCGATACGAAGTCGCTCGAGGAGATTCAGCGTGCCTTCTACGATCTGGCTTGCGATTTTTCGCTCTCGGTGGCCGATACGCGCGTCTACCTCTCGATCTCGGGCCTTTCGGAGAACATGGAGGCTGCGGTGGCTTTGGCCGAGGAGTACCTGCAAAATGTGGAGGGCGATGAGGCCGTCCTGGCCGAGCTCAAGCGCGATATGCTGAAGGAGCGTGCCGACAGCAAGTTCTCGCAGGAGGCCAACTATTCGGCCCTCAGACAATATGTCTACTACGGCCCCGAGAAGATTCGTGCCACCACGCTGACCAACGAGCAGCTGATGGCCCTCACGTCGGAGGAGTTGCTCGAAAAGGTCAAGGCCCTTTCGGGAATCCGCCATCGCGTGCTGTACTACGGCCCGATGGGAGAAAAGGAGGTGATCGAGAAGCTCAATACGCTGCACCGCGTGGATGAGGAGCTCAAGAGCGTGGAGCGCAAGGAGTATCCCTTCCGTAAGACCCCGAAGAGTGAGGTCTTCTTGGCCCAATACGATGCCAAGCAGATCTACTACATGCAGTTTACGAACCTGGAGCGTCCGACGGACGAGAAGCACGATGCCCTCGTTCAGCTCTACAACGACTACTTCGGCGGCGGCATGAACGCCATCGTCTTCCAGGAGATGCGCGAGGCGCGTGCTTTGGCCTACTCGTCGTATGCCTACCTGAGCGAGGGGCGCAAGATGGGTGATCCCTACCTCTACTACGCCTTCATCGCCACGCAGAACGATAAGATGCGTACCGCTATCGAGGCCTTTGATGAGATCATCAACCAAATGCCCGAGTCCGAGGCCGCCTTCGAGTTGGCCAAGCGTGGTATCCTGGGCACGATCGCCTCGACCCGTCCTACCAGGGGGGATATCCTGTGGCTCTACCTGGCTGCGTTGGACAAGGGAACCTTCTCGAATCGCGATCAGGCGATCTATGAGCAGGTGCAGCATCTTACCCTGGCCGACATCGTGGCCTTCCAGCAGGAATGGATCCAGGATCGCCCCTATGTCTACTGCGTATTGGGCGATAAGAATGATATCGACCTGAACTACCTGCGCACGCTGGGCCCTGTGAAGGAGCTCTCGCAGGAGGAGATCTTTGGTTACTAATTCCAATTAGGAAGAATCAAACAGAAAGAGAGTCGCATTTGCGACTCTCTTTCTGTTTAATCGGGTTGGGGTTCTCTCATTCAACGGATCTATTTCTCCTTCTCGGTGCGAACGCGAATCAAGTCATACATGCGGTCGCGGAGTTTCGCGGCGCGGATGAAGTCGAGCTCCTTGGCCGCAGCCTCCATCTGGCGACGCATCTCGTCGATTTGGTTGTCCAGCGCAGTAAGCGAGACAGCGGTGTAGCTTCCCTCGGTATCGGCCACGCGGAGTTGAGGCTCCGTGGGGCGCAGGTCGTACTCCACGGCCTCGCTTTGCGGAGCCTTCGAGGCGAGCAGCTGGCTCTGTCCCGAGCCGCTCTTCACCGCCTGGCGGGGGAGCTGTTCGTGCTCCACATTGTATTGCAACTGGATGGCGCGGCGACGGTTGCTCTGCTCAATGGTACGACGCATCGAGTCGGTCATCACATCGGCATAGAGGATCACTCGACCCTCGGGGTGGCGGGCCGCACGCCCGGCAATCTGGGTTAGCGAGCGCACGTTGCGCAGGAACCCCTCCTTGTCGGCATCGAGGATGGCCACCAAGGCTACCTCCGGCAGATCCAGCCCTTCACGCAAGAGGTTCACACCGATCAGGACATCGAACAGGCCGGCACGCAGATCCTCCAAGATCTGAATACGCTCCAGCGTATCCACATCCGAGTGGATGTAGCGGTTGCGGATCCCCACGCGGTCGAAATACTTCGAGAGCTCCTCGGCCATGCGCTTCGTGATGGTCGTGACGAGCACCTTGTCATCGCGGCGGGCACACCGTTCGATCTCCTCGATTAGGTGGTCGATCTGTCCCTCGGTGGGGCGTACCTCCATTGGCGGGTCGATGAGTCCCGTGGGGCGGATCAGCTGCTCGACAACCACCCCCTCGCTCTTCTCCAACTCGTAGTCGGCGGGGGTGGCACTCACATAGATGGCGGGGCCCATCAACTGCTCGAACTCCGTGAAGCGCAGCGGGCGGTTGTCGCGGGCTGCGGGGAGACGGAAGCCATACTCCACCAGGTTGTCCTTGCGGGCACGGTCGCCGCCAAACATGGCGTGCACCTGCGGGAGGGTAACATGGCTCTCGTCGATGACCAGTAGGTAGTCTTCGGGGAAGTAGTCCAACAGACAGAAGGGGCGCGACCCCTCGGCGCGACCGTCGAAATAGCGCGAATAGTTCTCGATGCCCGGGCAGTAGCCCAACTCCTTGATCATCTCCACATCATACTCCACCCGTTGCTTGATGCGTTTCGCCTCGACCGGTCGGTCGGCCTGCTCGAAAAACTCGATCTGCCGCCCCAGATCGAGGTAAATCTGTTGTACGGCTTGGTGGATACGCTCCTTGGTGGTTACGAAGAGCGAGGTGGGGTAGAGGGTCAGCTCGTCCAATGTGTGGAGCCGCTGTCCTGTGAGGGGTTCGATTACATGGATCGCCTCCACCTCGTCGTCGAAGAAGGAGACGCGGAAACATTGGTTGCCAAACTCCCCGAAGGCGGCCATGATGTCGATCGTGTCGCCATTGACGCGGAAGGTGGCAGGGGTGAGTTCGCGCTCCGTGCGCGTATAGAGGGCCTCCACAAGGCGGTAGAGGAACTGTTTGTAGTTGATCGTCTCCCCCACGCGGATGCGGACGGCTGTGGCGTGAAAATCCTCGGGGTTGCCGCAGCCGTAGAGGCACGATACACTTGACACGACAATCACATCCCGCCGTCCCGAGAGGAGCGTAGCGGTGGTGCTCAGGCGCATCTTCTCGATCTCGGAGTTGATCGAGAGATCTTTTTCGATGTAGGTGTCGCTCGAGGGGAGGTAGGCCTCGGGCTGGTAGTAGTCGTAGTACGAAACGAAGTACTCGACTGCATTGTCGGGGAAGAAGTTCTTGAATTCGCCGTAGAGCTGTGCCGCAAGGGTTTTGTTGTGGCTCAGTACGAGGGTCGGGCGATTCAGGTTGCGGATTACATTGGCCACGGTGAAGGTCTTGCCCGAACCGGTGATGCCGAGCAGGGTGTTGTGCATCGAACCCTTCTCAATGGCTTGAGTCAGTTGCTCGATGGCCTGCGGCTGATCCCCCGTCGGGGCGTATTCCGAAACCAATTTGAAATCCATAGTCTATAAAGATTCATATAATTCAAAACAGGGCTTCTCTGCCCTAATGTTCAAGTCGAATATCCCAAACGACAAGAAATCAATTTTGAATTTTGAATTTTGGTTTACTGTCCGATCTTCACCAGCTGCTCGCGGTAGGCGTTCAGGATTCTCGATTTGGAGATGAAGCCCTGGTAGTGGTTCTCCTTGTCTACCACCGGAAGCATCCAGGTGTGGTTCTCCTCAAAACGGGGCAGTACGCTGCGAATCTGTTCGTGCAGCAGGATCTTGTCTGCCGGCTGGATCATGTAGTTGAGGATTGAACGCTCGTACTTCTCAGTCTTGAACATATCCTCGCGCAGGTCGTCGAGTTGCACGACACCCAACAGATGCTTCTCCTCATCCAAGACGGGGAAGATGTTGCGACGGGCCGAGGAGATGATGCGCACCACATCTCCCAGGGTCTGCTTCGTATTCAGGGGCAGGAAATCGGTCTCCATCAGCTCCTCGAGTTTCAGGAAAACCAGCACCGAAACATCTTTGTCGGTGGTGAGCAACTCACCATTCATGCGCAGTTGCTTCGTGTAGATCGAGTCGGGATCGAAGTAGTAGCCCACGGCAAAGGAGATGCAGGCGGTGATCATCAGCGGGATAAAGAGGCCGTAGCCGTTCGAGAGCTCGGCGATCAGGAAGATCGAGGTGAGCGGTGCCTTCATCACACTCGCCATCACGCCGGCCATGCCGACCAGCGTAAACGATACCACCGAGATCGGCTCCCAGCCGAGCCAGTGGACCAACGTGGCGTTGTAGATCAGAGCGACGATGGCTCCGAGGAAGGCTCCCACGAAGAGCGACGGGGCGAAGGTTCCTCCGACACCTCCCGCCGCATTGGTCGTGGCCATGGTGACCACCTTGATGAACATGGTGGCGATCACGAAGAGGATCACCACCCACTCGATGGTGCGGAAACGGTAGAAGAGCGAGTTGTCGAAAAGGCTCTCGGCCTTGCCGTGCATCAGCGCCATGAAGCCCTCGTAACCCTCGCCATAGAGGGGCGGGAACATAAAGATCAGCACTCCCAGGATGATGCCGGCCAGTGCCCAGCGCTTGTATTGGCTGTTGATCCCCTTGAAGAAGGTGCCCACCTTCGAGTTCACCGTGGTGAAGTAGTAGGACATCGCGGCACAGAGCACGCCCAGCAGCACAAAGAGCGGAATCTGCTTCAGTGCGAAGGTGTCGGCTGCGGTGATCTGCACGGCCAGGATGGGCGAAAATCCGCGGAAGACGAAGGCGATGGTTGCCGCCGAGACCGAGGAGATCAGCAGTGGGGTGATCGAGCCGGCCGTGAGGTCGAGCATCAGAATCTCCAAGACAAAGACCACACCGGTGATCGGGGCCTTGAAGATGGCCGAGAGGGCGGCTCCCGCACCGCAGCAGAGTAGCAGGGTGGTTTGGCGGTAGTTCAGGCGTGTCATGCGCGCCACATTCGATCCGATGGCGGCACCGGTCAGTACGATCGGAGCCTCGGGACCCACCGAACCACCAAATCCGATGGTGGTGGCACCTCCCACGATCGAGGTCCAGCAGTTGTGGCGGGCGATGTGCGAGTTGCGGCTCGACATGGCGTAGAGCACGCGTGTCACACCCTCCGAGATGTTGTCCTTGACAATGTATTTCACGAAGAGTGTGGCCAGGATGATACCCATGGCGGGGAAAATCAAGAAGAGGTAGTTGACCTTGTCGACAGGGAACCAATTGACCAACCCCTCCTTGATGCCGTGCAACAGCATCTCGAAGAGGATGGTGCCGAAGCCGGCCAGGACTCCCACCACAACGGCCAACACCATCATCATCTGGCGTTCGCTCAGTCGCTTGGACTGTTGGAGGAACCAGCTGTAAAACTCCTCGCCACGGATGAATTCAATGGCGCGTTTGATCGTTTCCTTCAAGTTGACTTTCATCTTTCAGGGGCGCTTTGATTTCGAAATAAATACTATTTGTTCTTGAACATCTCGGCCTGACGAGCAATCAGCTCCTCATCCTCGAAGTAGTTGATGCGCATGGCGCGGCGAACATCCTCCAAAGTGTGTGCCGCCTCGGCACGGGCGCGCTCCGAACCCGCCTTGAGCATGGCGTATACCTCCTCGATGTGCTGCTCGAAGTGGCGACGACGCTCGCGCATCGGATCCAAAATCTCATTCAGCACGGCGATCAGCAGACGCTTCACCTTCACATCGCCCAGGCCTCCGCGACGGTAGTGGGCCTTTACAGCCTCCAGATCCTCGTAGTCGGGCATCAGGCGCTGTACCTGCTCGGTGGTCGAGAAGGCATCCAGATAGGTAAATACCGTGTTGCCCTCCACCTGTCCGGGATCCTCCACACGCAGGTGGTTCGGGTCGGTGTACATGCCCATCACCTTCTTCTTCACCTCGTCGGCCGTGTCCGAAAGGTAGATGCAGTTGCCCAGCGATTTCGACATCTTGGCCTTGCCGTCGGTGCCCGGAAGGCGCAGGCAGGCCGCATTCTCGGGGAGCAGAATCTCGGGCTCGACCAGCGTGGGGCCGTAGACCGAGTTGAACTTGTGGACGATCTCGCGCGTCTGCTCGATCATCGGCTCCTGGTCGGCACCCACCGGCACGGTCGTGGCGCGGAAGGCGGTGATATCCGAAGCCTGGCTGATGGGGTAGGTGAAGAAGCCCACGGGGGTTCCCGGGCGACGCTGCGTGGGATCGGCGGCCTCCTCTTCGGCCTCACTCTCCGAGAAGCCACGCAGCTGAATCTCGGCCTTTACGGTCGGGTTACGCTGCAGACGCTGCACCGTTACGAGGTTCATGTAGTAGAAAGCCAGCTCGCAGAGTTCCGGTACCTGCGACTGAATGAAGAGGGTCGACTTCTCGGGGTCGAGGCCTGCCGAGAGGTAGTCCAGGGCTACCTCGATGATGTTCTCGCGCACCTTGTCGGGGTTGTCGGCATTGTCCGTGAGGGCCTGCGCATCGGCAATCATGATGAAGATCTTCTCGAATTCACCCGAGTTCTGCAACTCCACGCGACGGCGCAACGAGCCTACGAAGTGTCCCAAGTGTAACTTTCCGGTCGGGCGGTCGCCCGTCAAAATAACTTTTCCCATACTATTTCGTTTTTTTGTTTCCTGTTTTTTTGTTCCGTTTTTTATAAAAACGGAGCAACGAATTTGCAAAAATAGAAAATTCCATGCGAATCTGCCAATTTTTGGTTCGCTGTATCAGTTTTTTTTATAACTTTGTGTTGCGTATTCGATAAGAGAAAATAGGAAATAACATAATAACATTATGACAATCATTCAGTTGGAGTATCTGTTGGCTGTGGCCAACTGCGGTAGCTTTTCGTTGGCAGCCGAACACTGCTTTGTAACGCAACCCTCGCTTTCGATGCAGATCAAGTCGCTCGAAGAGGAGCTGGATGTGGTGCTGCTCGACCGCACCAAGAAGCCGGTCATCCCCACCCAGGCAGGAGAGGTGGTGATCGACAAGGCGCGCGAGGCCTTGAAGGCCTACCACAACATCAAGGAGTCGGTGGCCGAACTCAAGGGTGAGACGGCGGGAAAGTTGCGCTTGGGTGTCATTCCGACCATTGCCCCCTATCTGTTGCATAAGTTCATCCCCACCTTTGTGCGCGATTACCCGAAGGTCGAACTCGAAATCTCGGAGATGAAGACCCCCGATATTATTGAGGCCTTAAAACGCGACAAATTGGATGCCGCTATTGTGGCCGGTGGTACTTGTGGCGAGGGGATTTCGGAACATGAACTCTTCAGCGATCGTTTCTATGCCTATGTGTCGCAACACAACCCGCTCTATGAACGCACGAATATTCGTATCGAGGATATCGATATGAAAGATCTTATTTTATTGAGCAGTGGTAATTGCTTGCGCGATCAGGTGATCGAACTCTGTCAGGCCAAGCGTGCCGTCCCTTCACACTACACCTTCGAGTCGGGCTCTTTGGATACGCTTATGCGCATCGTAGATTCTACGCGCTGCCTGACCATCATCCCCGAAATGGCAGTGGAGTATATTCCGAAAGATCGACGTAATCAGTTGAAAACCTTGCAGAAGGGAACTACCTTTCGTAAGGTTGCTGTGGCCGTGCGCCGCACCTATGTCAAGACCTCTATCGTGCGCGCCCTCATGGAGTCGATTATGGAGTATGCCAAGCCGCTTTTCTAATTAGGAGTAGGGGATTTTGAATATGCAATAAATTCTTTTATTTAGTTCATTCTTGAGTTGGTTGGGAAATTTTCCGTGTGTGGAAAATTTCCCTCTTTTTCTCCTGTTGGTCTACCGTTTCGTCGTATTCTGGCGAAAATCGGGGCGAATTCGGTGCTGAAAATTGCTTTTTCTTAATAAATTTACTATCTTTGTCGGGTTATAAGTATTCTGTTTAATAGAGAAAATTATGGAAAAACTCATAGAGACGATCGTTTCGGCGATCGAAGACAAAAAAGGTAAGGATATTGTATCGCTCGATCTGAGTGGTTTTGACGGAGCGATCTGCTCGCATTTCGTGGTCTGCAATGCCGATTCCACCACCCAGGTAGCGGCCATCTCCGACTCGATCGAGGAGAAGGTTCACGAGGTGTTGGGCGAGTGGCCCTGGCGCGTGGAGGGAAAGCAGACGGGCCTTTGGGTGGCCATGGACTATGTGGATGTGGTGGTGCACATCTTCCAGTCCGAGTTGCGCGACTTCTATAAGCTCGAGGAGCTTTGGGCCGATGCCCCGATGGTGCGCTACGAGTACGAAGAGTAGTATGAGGCGGGTAGATCAGAATTTCCGTACTGATTGAAACTTGAATTATGGCAACGAATCGAAATAAAAACCCGAAACGAAATAACAAAAACGGGGCCTTTCCCCGCTTTTCGATAACCTGGTTCTGGGCTGCTCTCGCTCTGCTGATCATCGCCTCTTCGCTTTGGATGGAGCCTCGCAATGAGGCCGCCAAGAGCAATTGGAACGAGGTGGAGCAGATGGTGCAGCGGGGTGATGTCGAGAAGATTGTGGTGCTCAATGGCGAGTTGGCCAAGGTAACCCTCAAGCCCGAGGCTGTGGAAAAGTATCGCAGTCAGGAGCGTTACGAGCACATTCCCGAGACGGGGGTGCAGTTCTACTTCAATATCGGCCCGGGTGATACCTTCGCCGAGAATCTGAAGGAGGCACAGCCCGAGGGTCAGCCTGTGATCTTGGAGTATGAGATGGAGAAGGAGGGGTGGATGGATCTGCTGATCTCTTTCCTTCCGTGGTTGATCTTCATTGCGATTTGGATCTTTTGGATGCGCTCGATGAATCGTGGTGCGGGCGGTGGTGCCGGCATCATGAATGTGGGCAAAGCCAAGGCGCAGGTCTTTGATAAGGATAACCAAAAACGGGTTACCTTCAAGGATGTCGCCGGTCTGGAGGAGGCCAAGGTGGAGATCATGGAGATTGTCGATTTCCTCAAAAAGGCCGACAAGTATCGCGAATTGGGAGCCAAGATCCCGAAGGGAGCCCTCTTGGTGGGCCCTCCGGGAACGGGTAAAACCCTCTTGGCCAAAGCGGTGGCCGGCGAGGCCAATGTCCCTTTCCTCTCGATTTCGGGCTCCGACTTTGTGGAGATGTTTGTGGGAGTGGGAGCTTCGCGCGTGCGCGACCTCTTTGAGCAGGCCAAGCAGAAGGCCCCCTGCATCCTCTTTATCGACGAGATCGACGCCATCGGTCGTGCCCGCGGCAAGAATGCCGGTTTCTCGGGCAACGATGAGCGTGAAAATACGTTGAACCAACTCCTGACGGAGATGGACGGTTTCCAGACCAATGCCGGAGTGATCGTCTTGGCGGCGACGAACCGTGCCGATATTTTGGATAAGGCGCTGATGCGTGCCGGCCGTTTCGACCGTCAGATCGAGGTGGGACTGCCCGATGTGAAGGAGCGTGAGGAGATCTTCGAGGTGCATCTCCGCCCCTTGAAACTCGATCCACAGCTCGATCGTTCGTTCCTGGCGAAGCAGACCCCCGGATTCTCGGGTGCCGATATTGCCAACGTCTGCAACGAGGCGGCCTTGATCGCCGCGCGCCACAACAAGCCTTTCGTGGCCAAGGAGGACTTCCTGGCGGCGATTGACCGCATCATCGGCGGTTTGGAGCGCAAGAACAAGATCATTTCGCAGCAGGAGAAGCGTACGATCGCCTACCACGAGGCGGGCCATGCCACCGTGTCGTGGCTCCTGGAGCACGCCTCGCCCCTGATCAAGGTGACGATCATTCCGCGAGGCAAGGCCCTGGGTGCCGCCTGGTACCTGCCCGAGGAGCGTCAGATCACCACGCGCGAACAACTCCTGGAGGAGATGGCCGCCACGCTCGGCGGTCGTGTCTCGGAGCAGCTCACCTTTGGTCGGATCTCGACCGGTGCGCTCAACGACCTGGAGCGTG
>CAJGDL010000018.1 GCA_904502075.1 uncultured Alistipes sp. | reverse complement strand
CGCTGAATGGTTTCGTTTCGGAGTGGCTGATGTATGTGGGTCTGCTGAACAATGTGGCCACAGGCGAAGAGGTGGTAGCCGCTGCCTGCGGTCTGATCGGTCTGGCCCTGATCGGAGGCATCGTGGTGCTCGCCTTCACGAAGCTCTATGGCACGGTCTTCCTCGGTTCGCCCCGCTCGCATGAGGTCGCCGAGGCCGGCGAGGTGGACAACTTCCGCATTGCCGCCACGGCACTGCCGCTGCTGGGTATCTTGGCCGTAGGACTCTTCCCGCAAGGAGCCATCCGCGTGGTAGCACGCGCCGCCGACTTCTTCCTGCCCTACGGCACCATGCACTCCACCGAATTGGCCGAGATCATCTTCGCCGAGACCCTCTCCATGCTCTCGATCACGGCCTGGATCTTGGTCGGTGTGATCGCCCTGGTCTTCTGGCTCAAGAGCCGTGCGCTGAAGCAGCGCACCGTCGCCTCGGGCCCCACCTGGGGGTGCGGATTCACCGCCACCAACACCCGCATGGAGTACACCGGTGAGAGTTTCTCCGAGGGCCTGCAGTCGATTGCCACTTCGCTCACGAAGAATACGGGCGAGGGGGATGCCGTGGCCCATCAGGAGATCTTCCCCTCCGAGCACACCTTCACGGTCGGCCACAAAGACAAGATCGACTCGCTGTTTGCCGCCTGGTGGATGCTGCTGCTGCGCCGCATCAATGGCTATGTGATGCGCCTGCGCACGGGAAAGATCAACCACTATGTTCTCTTTGCCCTGGCCTTCTTCGTGCTGATCTTCCTCTTCTCGATATTCAACTGGATCTAAAAACCGGATACTAAGATGCTACAGATACTCAACTTTTTGCTGCTCCTCGTGGTGGCCATCGCCATCCCGGGACTCATCAACCGCACACGAGCCCGCCTGGCCGGTCGCCTCGGCATCCGCTTCACGCAGCACCTGCGCAACGTAGGAGTGCTCCTGCGCAAAGGGGCCGTCTACTCCCCCACCACGACCCAACTCTTCCGTCTCACGCCCGCGTGCTACTTCGGCTCGGCGCTGGTGGCCCTGCTCTTCATTCCGGTAGGCGACCTGCATGCCGTCCTCTCTTTTAAGGGCGATGTGATCTGCTTCGCCTATACGCTCGCCATCGGTCGCTTCTTCCTGATTCTGGCCGCCATGGATACGGGAAGTTCGTTCGAGGGCATGGGTGCCAGCCGCGAAGCCCTCTACGGAGCCCTGGTCGAGCCGGCTATGATGCTGCTCTTCGGTACGCTGGCCCTGCTCTTTGGTTACACCTCGTTCGACGACATCTTCTCGGCAGCCCGCCAATTCGACGTGCAGCTCACGATCATCCTCCTGCTGATGGCCTACCTCTTTATCCGCCTGTTGTTCGTCGAGGCCGGTCGCGTGCCGGTGGACGATCCCCGCACCCACCTCGAGTTGACGATGATCCACGAGGTGATGTGCCTGGACTACTGCGGTGTAGACCTCGCCCTGATTCAGATGGGCGGATGGATGAAGAGTGCTGCGCTGGCCGTGGTGGCCGCCAATGCCGTGGCCATGCCCCTGGGCTACCACTGGTGGCTCGTCACCCCCCTGGCCATCCTGCTCTCGGCCCTGCCCATCGGTATTGTCGAGTCCTCGCAGGCGCGCAACAAGCTCTCGCGCAACACCACCTACATCCTGACGATCGTCGCCATGGCCGCCATCGTCTTCTTCATGGGCTACCTCATCCAGCAAAATATTTCGATTTAATGCCTCAATAGAATAAACCATGATACTTTCACTGATCATCCTCTATGTGCTGACGCTGATCTACCTGGCGACCACCGAGCGTTTCCGCAACGCGGCAACCATCATGTCGCTGCAGGGTTGGATCCTGATGGCCATTGCCATCGTGCGCCTGCATACCCTGAATTGGGCCGAGCTCACCTTCATCATCGCCGAGACCGCCCTCTTCAAGGGCATCATCGTACCGGCCATCCTCTTCTCGGTCATCCGCCGCACGAAGATCAACCGCATCAAGGCCTCGGGCTCCTCGCAGTTCCACTCGCTGCTGCTCTCGCTCGTCGCCCTTACGGCCAGCGTATCGCTCACCTATGTCCTGGCCGACGAGGCCTCGAAGGTCAATGTAGTCTTCTTCTGCGTGGCCCTCTACTCGTTGCTGAGCGGTCTGGTGCTCATCGTCCTGCGCACCCGCATCTTCTCGCACCTGGTCGGCTTCCTTGTCATCGAGAACGGTGTCTTCCTCTTCTCGACCGCCATCGGCGTAGAGATGCCCCACCTGATCAACATCGGCATCATGCTCGATATTCTGATCTCGATCCTCATGCTCGGAATCTTCCTCACGAAGATCGACGACAAACTCCACTCGGATGATACCGACCGTCTAACCCATGTAAAAGATTGATGCCCATGCTCTACTACTTTATCCTCTCGATTCTGATTGCCGGCCTCACCTTCACGGCCCGCAACAAGAAGACCGTGGCCCTGGTCGGGGGCGCATTCTTCGTGGTACAGTTTGCTCTGGCGGCCGCCATCCTGTGGGGTGGCTGGAGCGAGATGAAACACCTCCATTTCTTCACCTTCGATCCGCTGGGTTCGCTCTTCTATGTGCTGCTCACCGTGGTCGGGCTCTTCGTCTTCGTCCACTCGAAGGCCTATCTCAAGGAGAACTCCCTGAAGGAGTACCGACTCTACTTCGCCCTGCTGATGCTGCTCGAAACGGCGATCACGGGAGTCTACTTCTCGAACAACATCGCCGTGACGTGGATCTTCCTCGAGGCCACGACACTCTGCGCCGCCGGCATCATCTACCATCGTCGCGAGGAGCATGCCCTGGAGGCCACTTGGAAGTATGTCTTTGTCTGCTCGACGGGTATCGCCATGGCCTACCTCGGCATCCTGCTGCTCTGCTCCGTAGCCGAGGGGGGCTCGCTCGAGTATACGGCCCTGCAGGAGCGTCTTCGCGAGGGAAATCCCCTCTTCCTGAAGATCGCCTTCCTGTTGGTGCTGACCGGCTACAGCTGTAAGATGGAGATCTTCCCCCTCTATACAATCGGTATCGACGCCAACTTTGCCGCCCCCTCGCCCGCCTCGGCCCTCATCTCAACGGGTCTGGTCAATGCCGGCTTCCTGGCCATCTTCCGCATCTACCGCCTGATGGCCACGACCGAGATCTTCCCTTGGGTAAAATCCGTGCTGCTGATCGTGGGTATCTTATCGCTGGCCATCGGCGCCCTCTTCCTCCGCCGCACAAACCACTACAAGCGTTTCCTAAGCTACTCGACGGTCGAGAATATGGGCATCGTGGCCATCGGACTCGGCATCGGAGGGGTAGGCGTTTGGGCCGCCCTGTTCCATGTGGTCTGCCACACGCTGATCAAGAGTTCGCTCTTCCTGCAGCTGGCTGTGGCCCGTCAGGTCTACGAGAGCTACCGCATCAACCGCCTGGGCGACTACATGACGGTCAATAAGGTGGGAGCCCTCGGCATGTTGATTGGCACGATCGTGGTGCTGGCCTTCCCGCCCTCGCCGCTCTTCCTCTCGGAGGTGATGATCTTCCAATCGATCTTTGCTTCGGGACGCTGGTGGATTGCCGCCATCATGCTCATTCTGCTCTGCATTGTGATCTACTCGATCTCGGCTCGCATCATCAAACTCTGCTACCAGCCCAATCAGGAGCAACTGCACCCCTCGAGCGTTGATCGTGCCCTTTCGTGGTCGGCCCTGCTCCTGCTGGCCGCCGCCATGATCCTCGGCCTGTGGCAACCCGAGTGCCTCACCCAAACCCTCAACCAAATAGCCATCTTCTAATCGGACTTTACGATGAAATACTATATCACCAACAACCGAGCTGCCTCGGTGCTACTGAAAGAGATTCCGGAGGCCGGCTATGCCGAATTCTTTGCCGATGTGGACGAAAAGCTCCGCGACGAACATTTCCACCTGGGGCACTACTTCGCCCTGCCGGAGGATGAAGAGCGTCTGCGTTTCTACTGCCTGCTGCTCGACGACCGTACGGGAGAGGTGCTGATCGCCTCGCACGCCATGGAGTACTACGACGAGAGCGAACTCCCGTCGCTGACGGCCCGCCACGCCGAAGTACACCCCTTCGAGCGCGAGATCTCGGAGCGCTACGGCATCCGCTTCTCGGAGATGCCCTGGGCCAAGCCCCTGCGCTTTCCGTTCGACCGCTTCGACAAGCGCAGTTCGATGGACAACTACCCCTTCTACACCATGGAGGGAGCCTCGCTCCACGAGGTGAATGTGGGCCCGATCCATGCCGGTATCATCGAGCCCGGAGCCTTCCGCTTCATCTGCAACGGCGAGCGCGTGTTGCACCTCGAGATCGCCCTGGGCTACCAGCATCGCGGCGTAGAGCACGCCTTCGCAGCAACGCGCAACCGCCTGCGCCAAATGCTGCTTTCGGAGAGCATTGCCGGAGATAGTGCCATTGCCCACTCGACGGCCTTTGCCGAAGCCCTCGAAAAACTTTCAACCAAGTCGCTTCCCCAATCCGAGAACCTGGAGATCGAGCGTATCGTAGCCCTCGAGTTGGAGCGCATGGCCATGCAGATTGCCGACACGGGTGCCCTCTCGATGGATATCGGCTACCAGCTCGGGCAAGTGGCCTGCGAGGCCCTTCGCACCGTGGTGATCAACACCACGCAGGCCTGGTGCGGCAACCGTTTCGGCAAGGGGCTCATTCGTCCTGCAGGCACGAATTTCCCCTTGACGGCCGAGAAGATCGCCCTGATTCGTGAGAACGTGCGCGATGTCCGCCGCCGCTACCACGAGGTAGCCGAGGATCTGAAATCGTCGCCCACGATTTTGGCCCGTTTCGAGCAGTGCGGCATCGTCTCGAAGCAGGATATGGTACAGATCGGAGGTGTCGGTCAGGCGGCACGCGCCAGCGGCTTGGGTCGCGACCTACGCACAACACATCCCTGGGGCAGCTATGGCAAGAAGATTCAACACGAGAGCCTCTGCGAGCCGGCCGGCGATGTGATGGCCCGCCTGTTGGTCCGTTGCCGCGAGGTATTGCAGTCGGCCGACTACATCGAGAAACTCCTCTGCGACTTCAACCCCGAGGCGGCCTCCCCGAAGCCCGACTTCGACTTCTCGCTCAAGGCCGATTCGCTTGCGTTCGGCTTGGTCGAGGGGTGGCGTGGTGAGACCTGCCACGTGGTGGTAACCGACCACGAAGGGGCCGTCAAGGCGTGCAAGGTGAAGGATCCGAGCCTCCACAACTGGTTGGGGTTGGCCTTGGCCGTGCGTGGCGAGGGAATCTCCGACTTCCCGATCTGCAACAAGAGTTTCAACCTTTCGTATTGTGGTCACGACCTCTAAACCCGGAGAAGAGCAACAAGAATTATTCAAGCCGATTCGGCTTGGTCTGTACCGAAATAAAAGAGAAATATGATACTGCCTAAATTACGCGTATTGAAGAGCCATGGCTCACAGTATATCCCCGATTTGAATGCCGTGGAGCTCACCAAGGAGTTTCGCGGACGCCCCGTGCTGAGTGAGGGGGGAGATCCCAAAGCCCTCGAAGCAGCCTCCCAACTCTGCCCCACGGGGGCCATTTCGACCGCCCCCTTTACGCTCGACCTGGGACGCTGCCTCTTCTGTGGCGAATGTGCCCGCCGAGCCCCCCAAAGCATCCGTTTCACCAACGACTACCACATCGCTTCGCCCACGCGCGAAGGGTTGGTCGTACGCCCCGGCCAGGAGCAGATTCCCTTCGATGAGCAGGCTATTCGCCCCGAGGTGCGCAAGTATTTCAAGGAGGCATTGAAATTGCGCGAGGTCTGCGCCGGAGGCGATGCCTCGGTGGAGATGGAGCTCAACGCCTCGGGCAATGTAAACTTCGACTTCGGCCGCTTCGGAGTGGAGTTCACCGCCTCGCCGCGCCATGCCGATGGTACGGTGATCACGGGCCCCATCTCGCAGAATATGGCCGAAGCCCTCGAGATCAGCCACCAGGCCATTGCCGAGCCGAAGGTGCTGATCGTCTGTGGTTCGGAGGCCATCTCGGGCGGACTCTTCGCCGAGAGCCGCGCCGTGGATCGCTCCTTCCTGGAGAAAAACCAGGTCGATCTTTGGGTGCCCGGCACCCCGACCCACCCGATGACCTTCATCGACGGCGTGATGAACCTCCTGGGACGAAAGAAGAGAGCGTAAAACTACCCTCTAAACCCTTTCGTCCTGTAAAACAAATCGTTAGCCGACATGCTTGTTCGCCTGTTTCTCTCGTTTCTGAAGATCGGAGCCTTCACCTTTGGTGGTGGCTACGCGATGATTCCCCTGATCGAGCGGGAGGTGATCGAGCGCAAAGGGTGGGTGGATCGCAGTGAGTTCTTGGATCTGCTGACCCTCGCCCAATCGGCCCCGGGCCCCATCTCGCTCAACACGGCGGTCTTTGTGGGCTACAAGGTGCGTGGCTACCCGGGAGCCATCGCCTCAATTTTGGGGGTGGTACTCCCCTCGTTCACCATCATTCTGCTCATCGCCCTCTTTTTTCGGGAGGTGCGCCACAACCCGTGGGTGGAGGCCGCCTTTCGGGGTATGCGCCCCGCGGTAGTGGCCCTGATCGTCTATCCGGTCGTAAAACTCGCCAAGGGGATGCATGTTTCGATGTTCTTCGTCATTGCAGCCACGGCCCTTGCGATCTGGTATTTCGAATGTTCGCCCGTTTTATTGCTGATTCTGGGCGGAATCGGGGGGCTCTGCCGAGTGCTCTACCAAGCCAAGAAAGGGGGTGAAAGATGATCTTTTGGCAACTCTTTCTGAGCTATCTGAAGATCGGCTTCTTCGGGTTTGGCGGGGGCTATGCCATGCTCTCGCTGATCCAAAACGAGGTCGTGGTGCGCCACGAGTGGATGACCGGCGCCGAATTTGCCGACATCGTGGCGGTATCGCAGATCACCCCCGGGCCGATCGCCATCAACTCGGCCACCTATGTGGGCTATACGGTAGGTTGCCAATACGGCGGTAGCGGCTGGGGCATTCTCGGTTCGCTGATTGCCACCTTTGCCGTCTGTCTACCCGCCCTGACGCTGATGATCCTCATCACGCGCTTCTTCCTGCATCTACACCGCAACCCCTGGATCGAGGGGGCCATGCGGGGCATGCGCCCCGTAGTGATCGGCCTGATCGCCTCGGCCGCCCTGCTGCTGATCTTCCCCCACTCGGCCGATCCCGCCGAGCAGAACTTCGTCGACCTTTGGAGCTGGCTCCTCTTCGGTGGGGTCTTTTGGGGTTCGCTCAAGAAGGTCAATCCCATCTTGCTGATCCTCCTCTCGGCCGCAGCCGGTATCGTAATCTACGGGTAAGGGGGCAAAATCTTTGGAGATACAAAATCAGAAGCGGAGAGTCCATGATTAGACTCTCCGCTTCTGATTTCTGCACGTTCACTCCACTACTTCGCAGGGCTGTAGAGACGGGCCGGGCGCGAAAGGAGTTTGCGTCCCTCGCCCACCGTGGCCGGGTTCTTGGCCATGGGGGCTGATTGAGCAGTTGTCGGGCGATCCACAGTAAAGTTTACGATCGGATATTCATCGCCATCCATGGCGTAGAAGTCGCCATAGTAGTAGGCCGAATAGGCCATCGAGACAAAGTTGTAGTCGTAGCCGTTGTACTGGAACATGGCGGGGAACATGCTCAGGTGGGTACCGTCGCAACGGCCCTCATAGACCACACCCGAGTAGCCGCCGTGGGGCGTGATGGAGCCTCCGGCCGAGGTCATGCCCGTGAAGACAATCACATACTCGTATTCGCCGATCACCATACGGCCCAACTGCTGGATACTCTCGATCGAGATCTTGCCGGTCTCGGGGTGGAAGCGGGCCTCGAAGGGGAACTCCTCGCCCAACACCGACTTCGACCAACCGTAGACCTTATAGCTGCGGTTCGAGACAAGCTCCTCGAAGCGGATGTGGTAGGAGTCACGCGTGTAATAATCCTCCGACGACTGACCCGCTACGACCCACTCACCCAAATAGGCCTTGTAGGCATCGGTGGCCTCATCTCCGCCATAGAAGGGTTCTGTCGCCTTCACAGCATAGCCTACCTTCCAGCCATCGCGCCAGGGGAAGACGGCCAGGTAGCAGTACTCGGTATCGGGCTCTAACTCGGCCATCAGGCTCGAGATGTAGCCATAGTCCGAGATCATGGCCTGCACCTCTTCGCTCAGGTTCTCGAGCAACGAATCGAGCAGCGCAATGTGCTCCTCGGAGGGATCCTCGGCCAACTCGGCCAGGGTGAGCGAACCCAATGCGGCCTCCACCTCGCTACGCGTGGCAAAGAGATGACGGATCTTGGCGGGGTTGATCTGCTCGTCGTAGAAGTTCCAGGGGTAGACCGTCAATTCAAAGGTGTCGTAGGCGTGGAAGCCCATCAACTCGCGCTCGTAGGGGCGCAGCGTAACCGACACCGTAGGAATCAACTCGGGGCTCTCGTAGACCTGCTCCTGATAGAAGGTATCTCCCGAGGTATCAACACCCAACACGCAGAGCGTATAAGAGGTCGAGGGGTTAATCGTCCAGGAATCGGTGTAGGTGTTGGCTACCGCATAGCCATACTCATAGAGGTAGTCCTTCATCCCCTCGATACCGTGCTGGCCCTTATAGCTCTCCACCTGTTCAGTCTCAAAGAGGTTGTAGAAGAAGAACCTAATACCGCGAGCACACTCCATGCGAACGGTGATGGACTGCGACGAGAGGGCCTCCTCCTGAATGTAGAGCGAGTTATCCGACTCCCCGGCAGGCTCGGTCATTAGGGTGATCACCTCGGCCTCCCCCAGGAAGTCGTTGGCCGCAGCATTGATCGGAGCATAGAGCACATAGTAGCTCTTACCCCCAACGATCGTGGCAAAGAAGGGGGCACGCGCATCGTTCGGATCGCCCGCGCACCAAGTATGCTCGGCCGAACCCTGCGTGTGGAATCCGTAGTCGGCCAGGCACTGCTTGAGAAAGACATCCATCTCGAACTCTTCGCCATCGGTCATATAGCGTTGCATGAGCAGGTACTCAAAGAGCCACCCCTCCAAATAGGTGTGCATGTAGTAATCCTCCTCCGAATCACAGCTCACCGCATAGGTAAAACTCATCTTGTCGGCACTCACCGAGGCAATATGTGTCGCCTCGGGAAAGAGAAGATCCTCCTTAAACTCGAGGGTCGTGAAGGAGAGTGTGCGGATACGCCCATACTCCCCCGCCTGATTTTTCGCTACAGCATAGAGCGTATAGTCGGTCTCGGGGGTGAGGGATTCGATCTTCTGACTCAGTTTCTCTCCGGAGGGCGTAAGCGGAGTGCCCATCTCGAGAAGTTGCAACTCGGTGGGGGCCGTTTGGTTAGCCGGCAAGCAAAGCAACGCAGCCTCCGTAGCGTTGGTTACGATGTACTCCAACTCCACCGTGCTGGCGGTTACCTCGCCCAAGATCAACGAAATCGAAGGGGTGGGAAGGTCGGGTGTGGGCTGCTCCGTCTGTTCGGTCGGAGAGTCGCTACACGCAGCAAACAGAAGGCCGAAGAGGGCCAAAAGAGCCTGTAAAATCTTTTGTTTCATAGTGTAAGTTTTGTTAATCATATTCAGTTTATGGGTATTTCCTTTCGGGGGAATTACGCAAGCAAAGTTACATTTTTTTGCGTTCACATGCAAATTCGAGCGAGAGAAATGGGGTGCTTATCGATTTCTTTGCAGAAAGGTGCAGGTATTTCATTGTCAGCCCTCACCGGGGCAAAAAAAGCACTCCTAAATTTTAGGAGTGCTTACGCTTCTGAAAGAGCGTTTTAGATTATTCGGGCTGGATAGCCTCGCTGGGGCAAACGCCTGCGCAAGTACCGCAGTCGATGCACTTGTCAGCGTCAATCACATAGATGTCGCCGGCCGAAATAGCCTCTACGGGGCACTCGCTGATGCAGGTACCGCAGGCAACGCACGAATCCGAAATTTTGTAAGCCATAGTTTTTGTAAGTTTAGTTTGTAAGTATTGTGTGTGCAAATATAATCATTTATTTGCTAAAACCAACATTGTCGAGCTATTTATTTTCAACCGACTCTTCGCGAACTACTTTTTCACCCCTTTGTAGACCAAGAATCCGACGACCAGAATCACCGCAAGGATGATGCCGATTCCAATCTCATGGCTGTAGCGGGTAACCGTCTCCAGGAGTTGCTCCTCGGGAACCACCGACTCCAAGTAGTAGCCCAACGCAGCCAGCACCCCGTTCCAGACTCCGGCTCCAAGGGCCGTAAAGAGGGCAAACTTCGCAAGGTTCATGCGAGCCAGGCCGGCCGGAATCGAGATCAACTGACGCACCGCCGGCACCAAACGACCAATCAGCGTGGCAGCCACTCCATATTTCACAAAGAACTGCTCGGCCGTCTCCACCTTCTTCTGGTCGATCAAACACATGTGACCAAAACGGCTGTTGGCAAAGGCATAGACGATCGGCTTACCGAGCCACAGGGCCAGGAAATAGTTGATCAAGGCCCCCATGAGGGCTCCGAGCGTGGCAAAGAGGACGACCAACCACACATTGAGCTCGCCCGTGGCAGCCGCCTTGTAGGCCGCCGGGGGAACCACCACCTCCGAGGGGAAGGGGATGAACGAGCTCTCGATGGTCATCAGCAGGGTGATTGTCCAATAGTTCAAGTTGTCCAAACACCACTGAATAAATCCGACAGACTCCATAGTACTCAATTAAAAGGGGTTACCACCTACTCGTTACTCGTTCGAAATCCACTCGAAACCGGTGTAGGGAACCAGGGCCTCGGGGATGCGAATTCCCTCGGGGGTCTGGTTGTTCTCCAACAGCGCAGCCACGATGCGGGGCAGGGCAAGCGACGAACCATTGAGCGTGTGGGCCAGCTGCGTCTTCTTCTTATCGTCGCGGTAGCGCAACTTGAGGCGGTTGGCCTGGAACGACTCGAAGTTCGAGACGGACGAAACCTCCAACCAACGCTTCTGAGCCTCGCTATAGACCTCAAAGTCGTAGGTCAAGGCCGAAGTGAAAGACATATCGCCACCACAGAGGCGCAGGATACGATAGGGAAGTCCCAACGCCTTGACGATCGACTCCACATGGGCCACCATGCCGTCCAAAGCCTCGTAGGAGTGGTCGGGGTGCGAGAGCTGCACGATCTCCACCTTGTCGAACTGGTGCAGACGGTTCAAGCCGCGCACATCCTTGCCATAGGAGCCCGCCTCACGACGGAAGCAGGGGGTGTAGGCCGTCACCTTCACGGGGAAATCCTTCTCATCGAGGATCACATCGCGGAAAATATTGGTCACGGGCACCTCGGCGGTAGGCACCAAATAGAAGTTATCGGCCGTAGCGTGGTACATCTGTCCCTCCTTATCGGGCAACTGTCCCGTACCAAATCCCGAAGCCTCGTTGACCAGGATCGGGGGCTCCACCTCCTGATAACCGGCCGCCGTATTGCGATCCAGGAAAAAGTTGATCAGCGCACGCTGCAGACGCGCACCCTTTCCTTTGTAAACAGGAAAACCGGCACCGGTAAGTTTCACGCCCAGATCGAAATCGATGATGTCATACTTCTTGGCAAGCTCCCAGTGAGGCAGGGCATCGGCAGGCAACTCGGGAATGTTATCCGACTGCTTTACCACCACATTCTCCTCGGCCGTACGCCCCTCGGGCACGATCTCTGCGGGGAAGTTGGGCAACGAAACGACAGCCGCCTGCAACTCCTCGGCCGCCTTGGCCTGCTCCTCGGAGAGTTCGGCCGAACGGGCCTTCAGTTCGGCCACACGCGCCTTCATGGCCTCGGCCTCCTCGCGCTTGCCCTGCCCCATCAGGGCACCGATCTGCTTGGCCGCCTTGTTCTGCTCCATCAGGCAGTTATCCAACTCGGTCTGCAAGGCTTTGCGCTTGTCGTCCAGCGCCTCAATCTTATCCAACACGGGAGCGGCATCCACCCCCTTTTTTGCCAATTTGCGGATGGCGGCCTCGCGGTCGTCACGCAGTTGCTTGATTGTCAGCATACCTTTATCTTTTTGTTTTGATTCTTCGGAATGTTTTTCTTCAATCGGCAAAAATACAAAATAATTTTGAATTTTGAATTCTAAATTTTGAATTTTCACTACCTTTGCGTTATGAAGCACAAGATCGAACTTTTGGCTCCGGCTCGCGACTACGAAGCGGCCGTGGCGGCGATTGAGGCGGGAGCCGATGCCCTCTACATGGGAGGTGCCCGTTTCGGGGCGCGCGTGGCGGCCGGCAACTCGCTCGAGGACATTGCCCGCGTGGTGCGCTATGCCCACCGCTTTGGGGTGAGGGTCTACTGCACCCTCAACACGCTGCTCTTCGACCAGGAGCTGGTGGCCGCCGAGAAGCAGGCCCGTGAGTTGATCTCAGTGGGAGTCGATGCCCTGATCGTGCAGGATATGGCCTTCCGAAGGATGAACCTTCCGACCGAACTGCACGCCTCGACCCAGACCAACAATGTCGATCCGGAAGGGGTTCGTTTCCTGGCCGAGTGCGGATTCTCACGCGTGATCCTGGAGCGCGGTCTCTCGATCGAGGAGATTCGGGCGATTCGTCGGGCGACGGATGCCGAGTTGGAGTGCTTCGTTCACGGAGCCATCTGCGTGGGGTCGAGCGGTCGTTGTTTCCTTTCGCGCTCGATGACTGCAGACCGCAGCGGCAACCGCGGTGCCTGCTCCCAACCCTGCCGCCTGAGCTACGACCTGATCAATGAGCGGGGCGAAAAGATCCTTGCCGGAAAACACCTACTCTCGGTACGCGACATGAACCTCACCGCACGCCTCGGGGAGTTGATGGATGCCGGCATCTGCTCCTTCAAGATCGAGGGACGATTGAAAGATACGACCTATATCCGCAACGTGGTGGCCTGGTATCGTGCCGCCATCGACCGCGAATTGGCCCTGCGGCCCCACCTCGAGCGCAGTTCGGTGGGTCGCTCCGTGCCCGACTTCACCCCCGATCCGGCCAAGAGTTTTACGCGCGGATTTTCGGAGTATATGTATTCGGGGCGCACGACCTATGTCGCCTCGTTCGACACCCCGAAGGCGGTGGGCGAATATGTCGGGCGCATCGTCAAGTGCGACCGCCGAGGCTTTCTGCTCGACCGCGACCACACGCTGGCGGCCGGCGACGGGATCTGCTTCGCCGGGCGTGGCACCAACGTAAACCGCGTAGAGGGGCGCCGCGTGGAGCCCAACCGCATGGAGGGGATCGAGCCCGGGATGGAGCTCTTCCGCAACTTCGACCGCCTCTTCACCCAACAGTTGGAGCGCAGTCGGATGCGGCGACAAATTCCGATTCGCATGGTGGTGCAACTCGCTGAAGATCATCTCCGGATCACCGCCACCGACTGCGAGGGGATCTCCTATTCGGTGGAGCACCAAGGCCCCTTCGAAGCGGCACAGAATTCAGAAAAGATGCGTTCGACCCTACAACAGCAGTTGTCCAAGAGCGGCGATACGATCTTTAAGGTCGAAGAGGTCGAGATCCTTGGCTCGCCACGCTTTCTCCAGGCGTCGCTCCTGGCAGAGTTGCGACGCAGATTGTTGAGCGGGCTGGAGCAAAAGCGAGAGCAGTGCCCCTTTGTCCACGACATCCGCCCCGAATCGCTCGCCCCGCGCCACCCGAAACGCGCACTCACCGCCGAGGAGAATGTCACGAATCGCCTTGCCGAAGCCTTCTACCGCGACCACGGGGTGGAACAGATCGCCCGCGGATTGGATCTCGCCCCCTCGACCTTGGGCCAGCGAGTGATGCGCTCGCCCTACTGCATCCGTCGCGAGATCGGACAATGCCTGAAGAAGAACCCCACCCTGAAGGGGGAGTTGTATATCGAACACGGAGCCTTCCGCTACCGCCTGCATTTCGACTGCAAGCGGTGCGAGATGAGCCTGATACACGAAAACAGAAGATAGCAAGCTATGTTGAAAGCACTAAAGACCCGATTTGAGGATTACGAACTGATCGACTCCGGCAACTTCGAGAAGCTGGAGCGATTCGGCAAGTTTATCACCCGCCGTCCCGAGCCCCAGGCCATTTGGCAGCGTTCGCTCGACGAGCGGGAGTGGCAGCGGTTGGCCGATGCTTCGTTCCTGCGCGACGCCAAGAGCGAGGAGCGCGGCGAGTGGCGCACCAAACCCTCGATGCCCTCGCGTTGGACGGTGGCCTACGACTATAAAGAGATGCACCTACGCATGCGCCTCGGACTCACCTCCTTCAAACATGTAGGGATCTTTCCCGAACAGGCCGAGAATTGGAATTTTATTTACGACCGAGTTGAAGCGCTCTCTTCCCTCAAGGGACGCAAGGCGAAGATTCTGAATCTGTTTGCCTATACCGGAGGAGCCACCCTCGCGGCACGGGCTGCCGGGGCCGATATCACCCATGTCGACTCGGTGAAGCAGGTCGTCACTTGGTCACGCGAGAACATGGAGTCGAGCGGTCTGGAGGGGGTACGCTGGATGGTGGAAGATGCCCTGCGCTTCGTCAAGCGCGAGGTACGCCGAGGCAACCGCTACGACGGTATCATCCTCGATCCTCCGGCCTACGGACGCGGCCCCGAGGGCGAAAAGTGGGTCTTGGAGAGCCACATCGGCGAGATGCTGGCTGCCTGCGCCGAACTGCTGGAGCGTGAGGGGGCCTTCCTGGTACTGAACCTCTACTCGATGGGGCTCTCGGCCATGCTGGCCCGCACGGCGGTGCGCCAAGCCTTCGGAACCCCCAAAGCGGAGGAGGCCGGCGAGCTCTTCTTCGCCGACCGAGCCGGCAAGGAGCTTCCGCTCGGCACCTATTATCGTTTCACCCGTTAAAAGAGATAGATTATGGTACTTGTTGTTCTTGGAGCCCTCCTCTTCGGATGCCTCCTTCCCGCCTTGGTGGGTTGGCTCGGTAGTCATCGCCAATTGGGCTTTGGCTGGGCCTTTCTGATCAGTTTGATCTTCACGCCCCTCATCGGATTGATCTTCGTTCTGCTCTCTTCGCCGCTACCCACGGGCAGCGAGCCCAAGATCGGCTGCATCGGAGGTTGCCTGTCGTTGGCCGGCTTGTTGCTCTTGGGCTTCCTGCTGATGTTCGGCGTCGCCCTGTTACTTCTCCCGCTCTAATGTGAGGGAATCCACAACAAAGATGGCTGTAGCAATGCTACAGCCATCTTTGTTGTGTGAATTCAGACCCTGTGATTTAAAATCCATCGGGCACCTCGGCAGCCCCCTCCTTGCTCAGTTCGATCACCTCCATCAACAGTGGCCCATAATTGCCTTCGGCATCTTTGGCCACCCCCATAATCGTATTGGTTCCCCAATAGCAGGCGATCAACTGCGAGGTGAGGTTCTTCTGCGTCGGAGCAATCAGCAGGTTGTTGATAATGACGGCGCGGGCACGATCCGTCAGGTCGTCCAAAGCGATATAAGACCACCACTCCACCGCATCGTCCGAGGGCTCCACCTCGATGGCCACAGCCGCAAAGCCCTTGAATCCCTTATACTTCTCGGGATCGAGGTTGTAGAGGTCGGTACCGTCGTAGTAGGTCCACCCCTTGAGCGTGAGCGCGGCATCGGAGCGCACCTCGTTGGGGCTCATGAACTTCTCACCCACCGAGAAGGGGGCCGTCGGGTTGCCTTGAGCATCGACCGGCACACACCACTGGCGATACTCGGTAACAGCACGGTAGCGCATCGTGTAGTGTAGCGGACCCATCGTAGCAATCATATCCACCACCTTGGCACGGCTCCCCAGCTCGGCGATGTAAGCCGAAATCATCGCCTCGAGGTTCTCCGCCAGGGCCTGCTGCGGATCGCTAAACTTGGCAAGCAGGGCCTGGTAGTACTCCTCCTCCATCACATCGCTGATGTAGACGACCGAGTGATCCGACGGAGCTACCGTAGCGATCATATCGAAGTCCTTAAACTCAAGATTCATAGCGAAGGAACAAGCCTGAGGGTCGCCCCCTTCGGGCACAGCAAATCGCTTGCGGATGGCGGGTGTAGTGGCCATGCCGGCCGAGTAGCCAAAGGCGATCACCTCATACTCCCAGCCGCTCTTTCCCCCCTCGTAGAGGGTTTGATCGCCCACATAGGTGATCTGCTCGATCGCTCCCCAGGCCATGTTGTTCGAGATAACCCAGGCGGCAATCTCTTCGTCGGAGATCTCGCCTGTGATGGTGGTCGGATAGGAGGTGATCACATAGGGATCCTCGTTCGTGGTGGTTACATCCACTGTGAATCGCCCCTCCTCGGGACCCGTGATCGTCACGTCGATCTCATTCTCCGACTGCGGAGCGGGGAGGGTTCTAAACGGTACAGCAACCACCTCGGTAGTCGAGAGCCCCTTCTCATCAATACCCACGGCAAGGGCGTAGTAGTTCGAGTCAGGCTTGAGCGAGGTGAGGTAGAAGCCGTCGTTTCCGTAGGAGGTCATCATCCGAATCGCCTCTGCAAGTTCGATCTCCATCGACTCGGTCAGGTTGCCGACCATCCAGATCAAATAGCTATCAATACCGCTGCGCTGCGCCTCGAGGTAGTTGGATTCCGAGAGGACATCCATATAGTAACCCGCCTCGGCATTCAAGGGGGTCACCTCCACGGTCACCATCGTTGCCGTCACATCCTTCACATCAATCGTAAAGGGGGCTCCGAGAGGAGGTTGGGGTGGATTAACCGGGTCTGCTTGGGGTGCAACAGGATCATTGCTACTGCAACCAACCAGTAGAAGAGTTGTAAGGAGGGTTGCCAAAAAAAGTGGAAATCTCTTCATTTGTGTAAAAATTAGGTCTAAAAATTAGTAGCCGAGAGCGGAAAGGCTCTCGGCTACAAAGATAAGAAATTATTCTAAAATCCACAAACCGTATAGTTTTTTTTTATAAACCTCCTCATTACTCCTCATAAAGGAGATAACGGCAGCGTAACCGACGAAATGTCTCAACCTCGGGCTGCCAGCGGGCCTCGATCTCGTCGGCCGAAGCTCCCTCGAGGATCATACGGCGCACCCAATCCACGCCAATCAACTTCTCGAACATGCCATTGAAGAAATCATCCCCGATCGGCATCGCCCGATAGGCCTCCACCACAAAGTCGAGTTGCAGCCCGCGGGGAGCCTGGTCAAGTTCCCGAAGGGAGCGGCCTCCACACACCATCCCCTTGAGGGGAGGCTCCTTGGCTCCGGCCATCGAGCACGGAGTGAAGCAATAGTCGAAGCCCAACTTCCCGATCAACTGCGGATGGCCGTAGCACTCAAAGGGGCGATCCGTACCGCGCCCAACGCTCAAAACCGTCCCCTCGAAGAGGCAGAGCGAGGGATAGAGAGCCACCGAACGCTCGGTGGGCAGATTGGGCGAAGGGGGAATCGGAAGCCGATAGGGGGTTGTATGGGTGTAGTTTTGGCAACGCACCACCTTCAAACGACAGGGCTTGCACCACCCCTCCCCCACCGCCATGTGGGCAATTTCGCCCATCGTCAGGCCGTGCAACACCGGTATCGGCAGGGCCCCCACCCCCGATTTATATCGTTGCATATCGAGGATCGGGCCATCAACCTCCGCCCCGTGAGGGTTGGGACGATCGAGCACCACCACCTCCTTACCGGCATCGGCACACGCCTCCATCATGCGGAGCATCGATATATAATAGGTGTAGAAGCGCACCCCCACATCCTGCATATCGACCAACAGCAGGTCGAACGAGGCCATTGCCTCGGCCGAAGGTCGGCGCGCATTTCCATCGTAAAGCGAGCGGATCGGTATGCCGGTCTTCTCATCGACCGAACTACGAACGTGCTCTCCGGCATCGGCCGTCCCACGAAAGCCATGCTCGGGAGAGAAGATCCCCGTAAGG
>CAJGDL010000017.1 GCA_904502075.1 uncultured Alistipes sp. | reverse complement strand
GTACTATGTGGAGTTCGATAAGCACTACAAGGCGCAGATCAAGGAGCTCGTAGCAGAAGGCATGGCCGAAGAGGAGGCCAAAAAGCAGGCTCCCATCATGCTCCAGGCCCAGGAGTGGCTCCGCAAATGGGAGGCCAAAGATCCCGAGGTCTATGGCCTTTGGGAGCAGATGAATGGTTGGGTCTACGAAGGCTTCGATGTAACCTACAAGGCCCTGGGTGTCGATTTCGACAAGGTATATTACGAGTCGCAGACCTACCTGTTGGGCAAGGAGCTCGTAGAGGAGGGTCTTAAGAAGGGGGTATTCTTCCGCAAAGAGGACAACTCGGTGTGGATCGACCTCGAGGCCGACGGTCTGGATCAGAAGTTGCTGCTGCGCGGCGACGGCACCTCGGTCTACATGACCCAGGATCTGGGTACGGCCTACCGCCGTTTCGAGGATAATCGCCTCGACGACATGATCTATGTGGTGGGCAACGAGCAGAACTACCACTTCCAGGTGCTGAAACTCGTGCTCAAGAAGCTCGGCTATGCCGATTGGAGCGACCACATCACCCACCTCTCGTATGGCATGGTGGAGCTGCCCGAGGGCAAGATGAAATCACGCGAAGGTACGGTGGTCGATGCCGACGACCTGATTGAGAAGATGGTACAGACGGCCCGCGAGATGTCGGATGAGTTGGGTAAACTCGACGGCTGCTCGGAGGAGGAGGCCTCGGCCGTATCGACCATGGTGGGTCTGGGCGCGCTGAAGTACTTCATCTTGAAGGTCGATCCGAAGAAGACGATGCTCTTCGATCCGAAGGAGTCGATCGACTTCAACGGCAACACCGGCCCCTTCATCCAGTACACCCACGCCCGCATCTGCTCGGTGTTGCGCAAGGCCGAAGAGGCTTCAATCGCCTACGACAAGGCCGTAGCCTGCACCCTGCTGCCCGAGGAGATGGAGCTCATCAAGAGCCTCACGGAGTATCCGGCCGTGGTGGCCGCCGCCGGCGAGCAGTTTGCCCCCTCGTTCATTGCAGCCTACGCCTACGAATTGGCCAAGCAGTTCAACGGGTATTACCACGACCACTCGATCCTCAAGGAGTCGAACGAGGCCGTGCGAGCCCTGCGTCTGCAGCTTGCCTCGGTGGTGGCCCGCACCCTGAGAAGCGCCATGCGTCTGCTGGGTATCGAGGTTCCCGAACGCATGTAGGCCATGAAGATCGCCGACATCGAATTGGGCGAAAAGCCCCTCTTCCTGGCACCGATGGAGGATGTAACCGACCCCTCGTTCCGCTACATGTGTAAGCGGTTCGGGGCCGATGTCGTTACCACCGAGTTTATCTCCTCCGACGGACTGATTCGCGATGCCTGGAAGTCGCGCGCAAAGCTCAACATCGACGAAGGGGAGCGTCCCGTGGGGATTCAGATCTACGGCCACCTGATCGAGCCGATGGTCGAAGCCGCCCGCATCGCCGAGACGGCCAACCCTGACTTCATCGACATCAACTTCGGCTGTCCGATGAAGAAGATCGCCGGACGCGGAGCCGGATCGGGCATGATGCGCGATGTGCCGCTGATGGTCGAGATGACTCGCCAAATTGTGGAGGCGGTGAAGAAACCCGTGACGGTCAAGACCCGCCTGGGATGGGACGAGGAGTCGAAAAACATCGAGGAGATCGCCCTGCGCCTACAGGATGTGGGCATCGCCGCCCTCACCATTCACGGGCGCACGCGCGCGCAAATGTATAGAGGAGAGGCCGACTGGTCGCTAATCGGCAAGATCAAGAACGATCCCCGCATCCAGATTCCCATCATCGGCAACGGCGATATTGACTCGGCCGAGAAGGCCAAGGAGTATTTCGACCGCTACGGAGTGGACGGCATCATGATCGGTCGCGCCACCTACGGCCGTCCCTGGATCTTTCGAGAGGTCAAGCACTACCTCAACACAGGAGAACTCCTGCCCCAGCCCTCGGTAGTGGAGCGCGTAGAGATTGCCAAAGAACACCTACGCAAATCGCTGGAGGTCAAGGGAGAGCGCGTAGGAATCCTCGAGTTGCGTCGCCACCTGACCAACTACTTCAAGGGGCTGCCCGACTTCAAGCAAACCCGCCTGAAACTCGTTACGAGTTACGATCCCGAGGAGATCTGTTCTACGCTCGACTACATCGCCGACCATTGGGGCGATTTCGACATGGGATCGACCATCCCGGCTCCGCTCTCGCACGAGATTTAGAGGCTTTACCCAAGTTGAGAATGGGGAGTTATTTCGCTGTAATTCGAAATAACTCCCCATTCTCAACTCTCCCCCAAAAGCGTTTGGCTCGGTTCTTGGTAGAGGTTGCCAAAAGAATTTTAAACTCATTTTGCCGTGAAAACACTCTATCTTCCTACCGTTGGTATGCTGGCCTCTCTACTTGCTCTCGGGACGGCATCGCAGCCTATGCAAGCGCAACCGCACACCCCATCACAGCCGAAAATCGATTCGGTACTCCTGGCCGAAGAACGCGAGGGCGAGCAACTGATTCGCCGCTATCGTGTCGATGAAGCGGGCCACTCCGACTTCGCTCTCCACTACCGCATCAATCAAGCGCAACTCTCCTCCCAATTCGATAAAAACGGGGAGGAGCTACAGGCTCTCGAGCAGATGTTGCTCTCGCTAACCAAAGACACCACGCTTCGCGTACGCCAAATCGCCGTCACGGGTTACACCTCCCCCGACGGCCCTCACCCCTTCAACGAACAATTGGCCCGAGAACGCACCTCCGACTTCGTAGCCTACACCGACAAAAAACACCACCTCTCAGACCATTTTCCGCTGACCAGCTCCTCCGTAGCCGAACCTTGGGAGAGTTGTCGCACGATGGTGGCCCAATCCGCCATCCCCGACCGCGACACCGTGCTCAAAATCCTTGATGACAAGCATCTTACAGCAGATCAAAAAGAGCACGCCCTGAAGCAGATGCCTTCGGCCTGGGAGTACCTAAAAGAGCAAATCCTGCCCCACTTGCGCCGCGTGGAGGTGGCCGTGAACTTCGACCGAGAACGCATCGTGGAGGTACGCACCCCGATCCCCCAACCCAAACCCGCCCCCAAGCCCGAGGCGAAACCCACCATGGCTCAAAAGCCGCGTACCGACCCCTGTGGCGAATGCTTGGTGGTGGACGAGGCGATCACGGGATTCCTCGTCGAATTCCCCGAAAAGCGATAAAATTTTCACAGCCGAGACCATTTTTTAAGGTCTCGGCCTTTTTTTGTCAAAAGATTTCATTATCTTTGTGCGTTAGGCTTTGGGGCGAATCGGAAGATTGCGTTGGCCCCGCTGCAAACCAGAGCAAAAACAACCAAAAAAATAGAGACGATTATGGCAAATTTGAGAACCCTGAAAAAGGAGATTGACTACTGCCTGGAGGAGCTCGTATTCGATTGCGACATGGCAATCTGCTTCCAGCCCTCGAAAGAGCAGGAGATTTTCGACCTGATGCGTCAGGCCGTGGAGTTGCGCAACGCAATGATGAAGAAGGTGAACAACCCCGCCGAGCCCCACAACCCCTCGCTCGTGCGCAAGCACTATGCTGCCCTGCGCGTAGAGCTCGACAACGAGTTCGAGAAGCTCTTCGAGGCCCTGAGCGAGATCAACAACAAGTAAAGAAGGTTAAACCGCAAGAGAACGAAACCTATGAAGAAGATTATTGCATCGCCTTTGGCCCCCAAAGCCGTAGGCCCCTACTCGCAGGCCGTGGAGAATGGCGCCCTCTATATCTCGGGCCAGCTCCCCATTGATGGTGCTACGGGCCAGATGGCCGAGGGCATCGAGGCACAGACCCACCAGTCGCTCAAGAACCTGGGCCACATCCTCGCAGAGGCCGGCTATACCTACGACAACGTAGTGAAGACCACCGTACTGCTCGACTCGATCGCCGACTTCGGCGCGATGAACGCCATCTACGCCGAGTACTTCCAGGGCGATAAACCTGCTCGTATCTGCTACGAGGTGGCCAAGCTCCCGATGGGTGCTTTGGTGGAGATCGATGCCATCGCCGTAAAATAATTTGTTGCGATAAGGCTGCATGTACGGCCTATCCCTTGCTTGCCCCGGATGGAGCATACCTGATGTATGTTGCATCCGGGACTTTTTTTGTCGCGACAAAATCCCTCGACAAAAAAAGTAAAAATCGGGGGCATTTCAGCCTCCAAGGGGGTTTTCATTTTTTTGTTAATCACTTGTCGATAAATAGCCGTTCGGGAGATTTGTTTGTTCTGAAAAAAGGGGCTACTTTTGTAAAAATTTCGCCCCACTTTTCGGGGAAAGCCACATAATACATTGAAAATTAGAAAATTATAATAAAGGTAAAAAATTATGGCTGAAAAGAACGCAACCCCGCAGGAGGTGAATTTCACCGAGGCGGTTGAAGCTTCGAAGGAGTACTTTGCCGGAGATGCGCTGGCCGCGCAGGTCTGGGTGACGAAGTACGCTTTGAAGGATTCGTTCGGACACATCTACGAGAAGTCGCCCGTGGAGATGCACGAGCGTATCGCCTCGGAGATCGAACGCATCGAGAACAAGTACCCCAACCCGATGTCACACGACGAGATCTTCTCGCTCTTGGACCACTTCCGCTATGTGATTCCGCAGGGCGGCCCCATGACCGGTATCGGCAACCACTTCCAGGTGGCCTCGCTCTCGAACTGCTTCGTGATCGGCCACAAGAATCCGGCCGATTCCTACGGAGGTATCTTCCGCATGGACGAGGAGCAGGTGCAACTGATGAAGCGTCGCGGAGGTGTAGGTCACGACCTCTCGCACATCCGCCCCACGGGCAGCCCCGTGTTGAACTCGGCCCTCACCTCGACGGGTATCGTCCCCTTCATGGAGCGTTACTCGAACTCCACGCGCGAGGTGGCACAGGATGGTCGCCGCGGCGCTCTGATGCTCTCGCTCTCGATGAAGCACCCCGATGCCGAGCGTTTTATTGACGCCAAGATGGATACGGGCAAGGTGACCGGAGCCAACGTCTCGATCAAGATCGACGACGAGTTCATGCGTGCCGCCCTCTCGGGCAAGCCCTACAAGCAGCAGTTCCCGATCCACAGCGCCCAGCCCACCTACACGCAGGAGATTGATGCCAAGAAACTTTGGGACAAGATCATCCACAACGCCTGGAAGTCGGCCGAGCCCGGTGTTCTGTTCTGGGACACGATCATCCGCGAGAGTGTACCCGACTGCTACGCCGATCAGGGTTTCACGACCGTCTCGACCAACCCCTGTGGCGAGATTCCCTTGTGCCCCTACGACTCGTGCCGTCTGCTCGCCATCAACCTCTTCAGCTATGTGGAGAAGCCCTTCACGAAGGAGGCATCGTTCAACTTCCCGCTCTTCAAGGAGCACGTCTACAAGGCGATGCACATCATGGACGACATCATCGACCTGGAGTTGGAGAAGGTGGATCTGATCATGTCGAAGATCGCCGGCGACCCCGAGGATAACGACATCCGCTCGGTGGAGCTCAACCTTTGGAAAAAGATCAAGGAGATGGCCCTCAAGGGTCGCCGCACGGGCCTCGGCATCACGGCCGAGGGCGATATGCTGGCGGCATTGGGACTCCGCTACGGTACGGATCAGGCCATCGAGTTTGCCGTCAAAGTACAGAAGACCCTCGCCGTGGAGGCCTACCGTTCGTCGGTGAAGATGGCCTCGGAGCGTGGTGCCTTCCCCCTCTACAACGCCGATAAGGAGAAGAATAACCCGATGATCAACCGCCTGCGCGAGGCCGATCCGAAGCTCTACGAGGAGATGATCAAGGTGGGCCGCCGCAACATCGCCATGCTGACGATCGCCCCCACGGGTACCACCTCGCTGATGTCGCAAACCACCTCGGGTATCGAGCCCGTTTTCCGCACGGTCTACAAGCGTCGTCGCAAGATCAACCCCTCGGACAAGGATGCCCGCATCGACTATGTGGACGAGACGGGCGAAAAGTTCCAGGAGTACAATGTCTTCCACCACAACTTCGTAAAGTGGCTGGAGGTAAACGGACACGATATCTCGAACCTGGAGTCGATCTCGGACGAGGAGCTGGGCAAGCTGCTCGAGGCCTCGCCCTACCACAAGGCCACGGCCAACGACATCGACTGGGTCGCCAAGGTGAAGATGCAGGGTGCCATTCAGAAGTGGGTGGACCACTCGATCTCGGTGACGGTAAACCTGCCGAACGACGTGACGGAGGCCCTGGTAGCCGATGTCTATCGCACGGCCTGGGAGTGTGGATGTAAAGGCGTTACGGTCTACCGCGACGGCTGCCGCTCGGGTGTGCTGATCGAGAAGAAGAAGGAGGAGCCCAAGGCCAATGAGGTGCCCAGCAACAAGCGCCCCAAGTCGATCGCCGCCGACATTCTGCGCTTCAAGAACGGCAAGGAGGATTGGATCGCCTTTGTAGGTCTGCAGGAGGGTCGCCCCTACGAGATCTTCACGGGTAAGTTGGAGGAGGATGCCATGTATATCCCGCCCAAAATTACCTCGGGCCAGATCATCCGCGTGCGCGAAGAGGATGGCTCGAAGCGCTACGACTTCCAATACAAAGACCGCTACGGCTACACGAATACGATCGGTGGCATCTCGCGCCTCTTCGACGAGGAGTTCTGGAACTATGCCAAGCTGATCTCGGGTGTATTGCGCCAGGGCATGCCGATCGAGAATGTGGTTTCGCTCATCGAGTCGCTCCACCTCGACAGCGCCTCGATCAACACCTGGAAGACGGGTGTGGAGCGCGCTCTGAAGCGTTACATCTCCGACGGCACGAAGCACAAGGGCAAGTGCCCGCAGTGCGGCCAGGAGCAGATGGCCTACCAAAACGGTTGCCTGACCTGCATGTCGTGCGGCTATTCGAAGTGCGGTTGATTTTTCGCATTTGACCGATACATCCACAGCGCATTTGGGGAAACGCCCTCCAAATGCGCTGTTTTTTTATACTTTTGGAGTAAAAGAGAGAAATATTTGGGTGAATTTTAACGCAGAAAAGAAAAATTTACTACCTTTGTACGGATAAGTTGCCTAAAACTTAGGATATAAAAACGGAAAATAGAACAAACAATTAAAATTTAACAACATGAAAAAACTTTTTCTTTTGGTGCTGTGCGCTGCTTTTGCAGTAAACACCTATGCACAGGAGGGTGAGGCTCCGGCCAAGAAACCCAGCAACAAAGGCTTCGTAACCAACGGATTCTGGGACAACTGGGAGATCTCGCTGGGTGTGGGAGCCGACTACGAGGGCATCGCCCTGGGTCATGACTACGGCAAGGCTGCCAAGAGCATCGGTCTTGAGGTCAATGGCGCCCTTACGAAGTGGTTCCACCCCATCTGGGGTGTTCGCGGTCAGTTGCAGGGCGGCTTCACCATGGGTTACAAGAGCCCCACGGTCAAGGCCCGCACGGTGACCAACTTCCTCTTCGCCCACGCTGACGCTATGATGAACTTCTCGAACTGGGTAGGTGGCTACCGTGAGGATCGCGTATACTACGCCGTTCCTTTCCTTGGCTTCGGTTTGCTGGCTCAGGACGTATTCAACGGCAAGGTGGCCAACAACTACGAGTTTGCCGGTACGATCGGTCTGTTGAACAAGTTCCGCGTATGCAAGTATGTTGACATCAACCTCGAACTGAAGGGTTGGGTTTATCCCGAGAACGACCACAGACTCGCTCGCGGCGGTCGTCTGATCACCTCGTTCAGCGCCACGGTAGGTGCTTCGTATCGCTTCGGTAAGCGCGACTGGGATCGCAAGGTGGCCGCTACCACCTCGGGTGCCGACGCTGCTGCTTATGCCGCTCTGCTCGCTGAGAAGGATGCCGCCCTGGCCGCTGCTGCCGCCGAGGCTGAGGCTCTGCGCGAGGCTGCCAACAAGAAGCCCGTAGAGGTGGTTGTTGAGAAGCAGGTAGATGTTTATGTAGGTGGCAAGACCGTGGTATTCTTCTCGCTGGGTAGCACCAAGCTCACCGACCACGAGAAGATCACGCTCGACCTGAAGGCCGACCAGATCAAGAACGGTCCCGCCAAGAAGGTATACACGATCGAGGGTCACGCCGACTCGAAGACCGGTACGGCCGCTACCAACCTGCGCGTATCGGAGGCTCGTGCCAAGGCCGTTTACGACTACCTCATTGAGAAGGGTGTAAAGGCTGAGCAGCTTCAGTACAAGGGTGTTGGTGACAAGGCTGAGCCCTTCACGACGGCTGAGACGAACCGTGTAGCCATCATCGACTAATTTTAGCGTGATAAGCGGCTGACTGCTGCCGCTAACGATAAACCCGACAATGGGACGTACCAACGTACTACCCATCGTCGGGTTTCTTCGTCGAGTGTTGCAGCCAACCGCTTCTGACGCTAAAATCCCCCTCCAAAGGAAATTTCATGTCGGCACGGAATTTCCTTAACACCCTCTCACCCCTATTACCCCAAATTGTGAATTGTGCATCGTGAATTGAAATAATTTCTTATTCCTCTCTGCGAATTCCCAATTATTTCGTACCTTTGTCGTATGCGGTTAGAGAAACTATCCCTCATCAACTTCAAGAACATCGCCCAACTGGAACTTCGGTTGGGTGAGGGCATCAATGGCTTTGTCGGAGATAATGGTGCCGGCAAGACCAATATCATCGATGCGGTCTACTACCTCTCGATGTGTAAATCGGCCCTCCCCACGACCGACGGGCAGAACATTCGCCACGAGAACGACTTCTTCCTGGTGGAGGGGGGCTACCGCACCGACGAAGGAAAGACAGAGCAGGTGGTGTGCAGCTTTTCGCGCAAGGGGGGCAAAATACTCAAACGCAACGGCAAGGAGTACGAGCGGTTGTCGGATCATGTGGGGTTGATCCCCGTGGTGATTGTCTCGCCGGCCGACACAACCCTGATCAGCGATGCGGCCGATGAACGCCGCCGCTACCTGAACGGCTTCATCTCCCAACTCGATCGCAACTACCTGATGGCAGTCATGCGCTACAACGCCGTGCTAGGCGAACGAAACAAACTGCTGAAGGTCTCCTCGGACGAGGACATGTTGCAGATCTACGACCTGCAGCTCGCCGAGCAGGCAGCCCTGATCCACCGCCTACGCAGAGAATACATCGAACGCCTCACCCCCCTGGTGCAGGAGTTCTACCGCGCCCTGTCGGAGGATCGCGAACAAGTAACGCTCGAGTATCGATCGGAGCTCAACGAGGCTCCGCTGATGGAGATCCTGCAGCGCAACCGCCAACGCGACCTGGTGAATCAATTTACCACCTCGGGCATTCACCGCGACGACCTAATTCTTAAGATCGGGGGCTATCCGCTACGAAAATACGGCTCGCAGGGGCAGCAAAAATCTTTCTTGATCGCCCTAAAGTTGGCTCAATATCAGATCATTGCATCGGAGTGCAAGGAGCGACCCATCCTGTTGTTGGACGACCTGTTCGACAAGTTGGATGCGGGACGCGTGACGCAACTTCTGCGGCTGGTAGGGGCCGAGCAGTTCGGGCAGATTCTGATCACCGACTGCAACCCCACGCGCCTGCAAACGACCCTCGATCGGGCCAACACCCCCTATCAACTCTTCACGGTTACGGGAGGAACCGCCACGCCATGAGACGCACCAAGAGTTTGATGGTGGGCGAATTGCTCGAGGAGTTCTTCCAACGCCCCTATGTGGCCGCCAAGGTGGCCGAAGGTCGCCTGCCCGAGACCTGGCGGGCGATCGTGGGCGAACGCGCGGCCAACGACACGGCCGAGTTAAAGTTGGAGAACCATGTCCTCTATGTGCGGATGCGCTCCTCGATTCTGCGCTCCGAACTCTTCTACCAGCGCGAGGCCCTGCGGCTGGAAATCAACGAAAGGTCGGGGGTAAAGTTGGTTAATGCGGTGATTATTCGCTAAATCACACCTATTTTCTATGTTTTTTTTCTGCTTTTCTCTTTTTTTCGGAAAAAAGCACTAACTTTGCGTGTTATTGCACCCCTTCCCCAAAAGGCCGAGGAGATAACAAGGGGCAAAACGAGGAAGACCCGGTGGCCGAAGGTCGAAAAGAGAAAGAGAAGACGAAGCGTCGAAATAATTGAAAAACTAAAAAATAAGAGTTATGGCAAAAGAGAAGATTTTGAAGCCCGAAGAGGAGACCTTAGGTGTCGCCATGGGCAAGACCGAGCGTTTCCTGGAGGAGCACTCGAAGACGGCAAGCTACTGCATCATCGCCCTGTTGGTGCTGGGTGCCGCTATTTTTGGTTATAAGAAGCTCATCTCGGAGCCCCGCATCGAGAAGGCTGCCGAGCTGATCGCCGAGGCTCAGAACCGCTTTGCGGAGGAGACCCCCGACTTCCAGCTCGCCCTGGAGGGTGATGCCAACGGTGCCGGCTTCCTCGAGGTGATCGAGCAGTATGGTTCGACCCCTTCGGGTAACCTGGCGAAGCACTGCGCCGGTATCTGCTACTACAAGCTGGGCGACCTGGAGAACGCCACCGCCTACCTGAAGAAGTATAAGGCCGTAAAGGGTCTGCCGGGCGCCATCGTCAATGCCCAGAACCTGGGTCTGCAGGGTGATATCGCTCTGGAGCAGGGCGACTACGCCGCCGCCGTAGCCCTCTACGAGAAGGCCGTGGCTGCTGCCGAGAACAACTACACGACGCCCCTCTACCTGCGCAAGGCCGGTATCGCCGAGCAGCTGCAGGGCAACAAGGAGGCTGCCGAGAAGTTCTTCCAGCGCATTCTGACCTCCTACCCCGCCTCGATGGAGGCACGTGAGGCCGAGAAGTTGATGGGTGCCAACAACTAATCCCCGAGACTAAAAACCATGGTGCGTATCTCCGGAACCTCGAAAAACCTCACCCTGCCTGCGGCCGATGAGATGGCCTTTGGCGTTGTGGTGGCCGAGGCCCACGGAGAGATCACCGGAATCCTCCTCGAGGGGGCGATGCGCACCCTCAAAGAGGCCGGCTGCCTGGAGCACAACATCCAAATCAAGAGTGTGCCGAACCTCATGAGCCTTCCGATGGCCACGCAGTTCTTCGCCGAATATACCGACGTAGATGCCGTGATCCTCCTCGGATGCCACCTCTCGACAGAGGGTAACAACCCGCTCATGGGCCCCATCGCCCAAAATGTACTCCAAATCCAGATGCAGTGGAACATGCCCTGCGCCTGGGGTGTAGTCGAGGCCGTGGAGCGCGGGGCAGCCTTCGAACAGAGCGACCGAGGACTCCTCGCCGCCGCCGAAGCCATCCGCATGGTGCGTATGCAGATCGACATGGAGGCCGCCTCCCCCAACGCCAACCCCGACCGCCGGAGTTTGAATTAACGAGGAGGGGGTCGGTAGAAAGACAACAACAGAGCGGGTCGCCCGAAAAGGCGACCCGCTCTTCTTTTTTTTTCTATGTTAGGGCATCTACTGCACGCGGTAAACCTCGACGTAGTACATCTGGTCTTCATCCCAATGACCCAGGATGGCCGAGTTGCCCGAGATCGAGATCACCTCGTAAACCTCCGTCTCAATATTGTAACCACCTCCATAAGTCAAAATCAGGCGGCGAGTCATCTCTTCATAACTCCAACGGAAGGCATCAAACTCATCATCGCCAAACTCCAGGTCTACCTCACGCCAAACACCCGTGCCATCGGCATTGAGCGTAATCATGTCATAATAACCATACTTGGCCTCAGTACGCCAAGTACCCACCAGACTCGCCGCGGTACCCGAAAGTTGAGTACCCGCCTTCTGCTCATCATCGCCTCCACACGAGGTCATAGCTCCTGCCCCCAGCATGAGGGCTGCAGCCATCAAAAAAGTCAAAAATCTTTTCATAACGGAAATAATTTATTGGTTAGTTTTCAGTTTTGGTTATCAAGCGCCTTCATAAACCTGCACTTTACAACTCCAAAGATACGAAAAAAAGAAAACCTTCGGCCTCCACCGTATAAAAATTGTGCGCAAAGCGTAAAATTCGGCAAATAAAGCGTATCTTTGTATAGACACGAAAAACTTACACACATGAAAAAGTTCCTTTCCCGCATCGCTCTTGGGGCGATGGCTCTTCTGATGCTCGCCGGCACCGTGCATGCCGAGGAGTTGCTCTTGGTACCCCAACCCCTCTCCACCGTACTCTCCGGAGGTGTTTTCAAGGTGACGGCCAAGACCCCGCTGATCGTGGAGTCGGGCGATGAAAACCCGGCCCGCATCTTTGCCGAGCAGATGATGCCCCTCTTCGGGCAGAAAAAACCGATGACCATCACGACTCGGGGGGAGGGAATCCGCCTGAGCATCGACCCCACATTGGAGGCCGAGGGGTATAAGATGACCACCACCAAAAAGGGAATTTGCATCTCGGGAGGCTCCGAGGCGGGGATCTTCTACGGCCTGCAGAGCCTTCGCCAACTGATCCACACCTACGAGGGGTGCATCCCCTGCGGGGAGATTCTCGATGCCCCGAACTTTGCCTACCGCGGGGCCCACTTCGATGTCTGCCGCCACTTCTTCACGGTTGAGGAGGTGAAGCGCTACATCGACATCCTCGCGGCCCACAAACTCAACCGCCTCCATTGGCACCTAACCGACGACCAGGGGTGGCGCATCGAGATCAAGGCCTATCCCGAACTCACCGAGAAGGGCTCCATGCGCAAGGAGACCCTGATCGGCCACTGCCACCGTCCCGAAGGGTTCGACGGCATCCCCTACGGCGGCTACTACACCCAGGAGCAGATTCGCGAGGTGGTGGACTACGCCGCAAAACGCTACATCACGATCATCCCCGAATTCGAGATGCCGGGCCACGCCCAGGCGGCGCTCCACGCCCTTCCTTGGCTCGGATGCGAGGAGCAACAAGTGGAGGTATGGACCCAATGGGGCGTAACCCCCGAGGTGATGTGCGGAGGCAAAGAGAGCACCTACCAATTCCTGGAGACGGTACTCAGCGAGATTGTCGCCCTCTTCCCCTCGGAGCTGATCCACATCGGTGGCGACGAGTGCCCGAAGGAGCGCTGGAAGGTCTGCGAGCATTGCCAGGCCCGCATGGAGGCCCTCGGCCTGAAGAGCGAGAACCAACTGCAAGGCTACCTGATCGAACGCATCGAAAAGTTCCTGAACGGCTACGGTCGTCGCCTGATTGGCTGGGACGAGATCCTGGAGTGTGGCGTTACCCCCACGGCCACGGTGATGTCGTGGCGCGGTACGGAGGGGGGTATCACCGCCGCCAAGCGTGGCAACCAGGTAGTGATGACCCCTATGGAGCCTTGCTCCTTCGACTTCTACCAAACCAAGAGCCAGGAGGGCGAGGGGCTTCAGATCGGAGGCCATGTCTCCTTCGAAAAGGTCTATGCATGGGATCCCTATAAGGGGTTGAACGAAGAGGAGAAGAAGTACATCCTCGGGGTGCAGTGCAACCTCTGGACAGAGTATATCCTCGATATGCGCCATGTGGAGATGAAACTCCTGCCTCGCCTGGCTGCCCTTTCGGAGGTGCAGTGGGCCACGGAGCGTCGCAACGAAAAGAGCATTCGTCCCCGCATGGAGCAGCTGCGTAAATTCTATGAGGCTTGTGGCTGGAACTACGCCCCCTACTACTTCAAGGGGCGCGAGTAACCCCTTTCAATATGCAGTTTCGACTTGAACCATGAAACTCTCTACGCTGCTTATCGCCCTCACACTCCTCTGCGGATTTCCCGCCTCGGCTCAACGGAGCGAGGGATGGCTCCCTCTCGAGGAGTGGCCCGCCGGAGAGATCCTCTCCGTGGAGGAGATCGCACAGCAGGGAATCGAAGCCTTCTTCGTGGCCGAACCCCTCTCCGATCCCCTCTTCGGGCGGATGTGGAGTCTCTCCTTCAAGGCCGACTGCACCGTGCCGCGCGAGGAGCTACGCTACCTGAAGGTGCTCCATTGCAACCAATCCGGAGAGACGCTTCGCGGGGAGTTGGTCTGCCATGCCTCTCTTGCGGAGGATCTCTTGGCCATCTTCCGCCAACTCTACGAGGCACGCTACCCCATCGAACGCATGGTGCTCGTCGATGCTTACGGAGCCGACGACGGTCGCTCGATGGCCGACAACAACAGCTCGGCCTTTAACTTCCGCCGCATGGTGGGTTCCTCGAAGCTCTCCAAGCACAGCCTCGGGCGTGCCGTGGATATCAATCCACGCTACAACCCCTATGTAAAAAAGGTGGGAGATCGACTTCGGGTGGAGCCCCCCGAAGCAACCCCTTATGTGGATCGCTCGAAAAAATTCCCCTACAAGATCACAGCCGATGACCTCTGTTGCCGCCTCTTCAAAGCCTACGGATTCACCTGGGGTGGCGATTGGCACTCCTTGAAAGACTACCAGCATTTCGAACGGTAACCCCATTTCATATACTCACTCCTCCGGTGCTCCGCACCACCTCCCCTAACTTCGGGGAGGAGTTTATGGATTATCCGAAATTTCGGGGAGAGTAATGTATAGGAGGGGATATGTGCTTTTGCACATATCCCCTCCTATACACACCGCGTCATCCCGAGAATTTTCATTTTAGGGCCTTGTATTGCGCGGTGTCTTCGCATGAAAATTCGTGGGGATCTTCCGATTATCAAGGAGTTGCCGAATCGCTTAACCGCCCGGACGACAAGGCGGTTTGGGGCAATCCCCCGCTTCGGTTAAGCGGTAGATTGCCACACTTTTGCCTGAGATCTTTTCGCTTTCCGACAACCGTTAAAATGTAAAAGTTCGCAATGACGAGGTTTCTCACTACGATGTCGGGCTTGCCCGACATCGTAGTGAACCTTTATCTCCTCTCCAAAATTTTCAGTATTTGACTTTTCAGATACTCCTCAAATGCACGACACAATCCCATGCCCACGGGACTCGACCGGCCGCCGCAGGCGAGCGCCAAAAGGGCGATAGGAGGATTGGAAAGCAAGCAAAAGGCCAAGGGCCTAAAAGATGTGGCGATAGGGACGAGAAAATTTATTTACTCGGACTTATCGCCATGGCTTTTACCGCTTGCGGAGCAAGCCGCTTGCTTTTCAAGCCGACCAAACACCCATGCTTGGCCGAGCCGCCACCGGCTGACGAGTCCCCGAAGCACAAAAAAAAGCAACCGAAAATTCGGTTGCTTTTGGCGGTGCGTAGGGGACTCGAACCCCTGACCCCGTGCGTGACAGGCACGTATTCTAACCAGCTGAACTAACGCACCGTTTGCTGATTGCGAGTGCAAAGATAATACAAATTTTCTACTTCACAAAAAAAATCATCATTTTTTGAAGAAAGAAAATTGCACACTTCCGTAACTTCTTTGTTGCCAGAATTTTGGATGTTCCGAAAAATCCTTGCCTCGGGAGTGTTCAAAGACCAAAAAGCCCTCTTCGCGCAGCAAATCACCCTCGAGAACCAGGTCGATGACCTGTTCTGCCCCCTCGAGATCATAGGGGGCATCCGAGAAGACAATATCGAACTGCTTGGGGCAGGAGCGCAGATAGAGAAAGGCGTTGGCCTTCACGGCAAAGAGATTTTTTATGCCGAGCGAGGCGGCCGTCTGGCGAATGAAGTTGTGGTGCACACTATTGATCTCCACCGAGGTCACGCTCTTCACCCCACGCGACGCAAACTCGTAGCTGATGGAGCCCGTTCCCGAGAAGAGGTCGAGGACATCGCACGCCTCAAACTCCACCAGGTTGCCGAGGACATTGAAGAGGTTCTCCTTAGCGAAATCGGTGGTGGGACGCGCCCGAAGGTTGCGGGGCGGGGTAATGGCACGACCCTTATATTGTCCGCTAATAATACGCATAACGGCCTATTTAAAATATTTCTTTACTAATTTTCGAAGTTTCCGGGGCTCATCGCCTGTCACCACAAGTGAGTAGCTACGCAAGGGGAGCACCTCTCCGAGGCGGGCAAGGTAGTAGAGCAGATCCTCGTCGGTCTCGACACGCACCACCTCGGCAAGGCGGAGGCGCATATCCCACACCTTTACATATAGGAGATTCTCATAGCGGGCCAGGAGCACAGACTGCGGGGAGTCGCTCTTCAGGGCGAGAAGCGGCGAGGTGAAGCGCACCGACTTGGGCAACTGCTCGAGGGTTGCGCGATCAATCGCCATAACAGCCACCATCCCTTCCCAGGCATCGCTCCAGACCGCCGTTTCATCATATCGGCAGGGTTGCCCAGCAAGCGAGAGGAGGCTCTCGGCTTGCTCTGGAGTAAAACAGGTCGCTGGAACGAGGGTGGTGCGAGGGCTCAGGAGTTCGATCTCGACACCCCCCTCCCCCACCTGCTCACGCAAGGCCTTGAGCTGCTCCCCGGGAAAAGAATGTCCATCCGACCAAAGGCGGATGGACATCTTTTGGGGCATGGTTTCGGGATTAGTCCTCCCAGTTACCTGCCTCATTGTTAGCAGCGTTGATATCACCGAACTTCACACCGGCATAGCGGTTGAAGTTGTTCTCCTCGTTGTCGATCAGGTTGATCACCTCCTGGCGGTAGGTAACCGTATCGAGGAAGAGTTTGTAGGGTACGCGGCACTCTACAACGGGAACCACCACACCCGAACCCGTGGTGAGCTGGGCAGCCTCGAGAATAAACTCGCGCTGGTGGTGGGTAAAGGGCACATAGCGCAACTCCTTCACCTGGTCGGGAGTGAGCTTCTTGGCACCGAATACGGTATCGATGGCGGGCATCGTGAACTTCTCGATGTTCTTCTTACCGGCCTTCTTCAGCAGGGCCAAACCTACCGAGTCATCCTCGTCGACGATCTTACGCTCGAACTCCAACTCCTCGTTCAACACGAAGTTGATCAGCGAGTCGAAATCGCCGGTAAAGTGCTGATACTTGGTTTTGAAAGCACGCTCAGCAGCACGAATGTCCTTGATGCGCTCGATTACCAAAGCCTTACGCTGTGCGGTCTCCTTCTCGAAGCGAATCGGGGTCGAGATCTGGTCGTAAATCTTGTAGCAGAGGAGCAAAATTACGATGGCCAATACCACCTGAACAAGTTTTTTAATCATTTTGTTATTTTTTTAAGTTTGTATTTCTATCTTTGTGGTAACGAAGGCCCACAAGGAAGACGAATGCCCGAGTGTGGCAAACGCCGGCAAGCAAGCCCTAAGTTACACCCTTTTAACCCGTTTATTATGCTTAACACGGATATTGCGACCCAAATTTACACTAAAATTTGTTTTAAACCAACTTTTTGCCAAAAAAAAATCGTTGAGCAACTCGCAAATTTCCTTTCAGACGAAGATTTTTCACGAATCTTTGTCCTCAATGGCTATGCAGGAACGGGTAAAACCACGCTGATATCCGCCCTCGTAGAAGCTCTCAACGAACTGAATATCAAAACTATACTACTTGCACCTACCGGTCGTGCCGCCAAGGTACTTGCCCGCTACTCTCGCCAAAAGGCCCTCACGATCCATAAACGAATCTACCGCGAGCGCACCAACGCCCAATACGAGTCGAAATTCTCGCTCGATCTGAACAAAGAGCAGGATGCAGTCTTCATCATCGACGAGGCCTCGATGCTGGCCAATGCCTCGGGCGAGGGACAACTCTTCGGCTCGGGGGCCCTGCTCGACGACCTGGTAACCTATGTGCGTAGCGGCAAGCGCTGCCGGCTGATCTTGGTGGGCGACAGCGCCCAGCTTCCCCCCGTAGGGTCGGATCGCAGCCCGGCCCTCGATCCCGACTACATGGCGCGTTACGGCGAGGTGGAGTACGGCTCCATGGACGAGGTGGTACGCCAGGAGGCCGACTCGGGCATCCTCTTCAATGCCACCCTGGTACGCTGCATGTTGGAGCAGGGGATCTACGAAATTCCGCGCTTTCGCATGGATTTTCCCGATATTCAAAATCTTACGGGTGGAGAGTTTTTGGAGACCCTACAAGATTG
>CAJGDL010000016.1 GCA_904502075.1 uncultured Alistipes sp. | reverse complement strand
GGCCACGGTTCGGGGGGAGGAAGAAAACCTCTTACTTCTGCCTGATAGTATTCAATTGCTCCATCCAAAAAGATTGACATTCCCGGATGTTCTTCCAAGATTTCGGGTGTCAACTCTCCCTCATCCGAATAGGCGTAGATATCCGTGGCGCGTTCATCGGCCGCCACCATGGCAAATCCGGCATTGTCTTCGTAGTTGATCAGATGGAAAGCCACCTCGATCGTATCAGCCAACGAGCGCGTGGCGGGCTTGGCCACAAAGTATTCACAACTCTTCACCACACGCGGTGTCGAGCGGGTCTGAAAGCGCGAAAGAATTGCGTCTGCGCGCGTAAGGGCCTCCGTGGCCGTCACCACTTTGTCCCCGGGAGTTTGAAACTCATCGATCTTTTCCACCTTCTCTTCGTTCGCGGAATCTTTCGGAGTTACAATCTCTTCATTCTTGTTGCACGCCACTCCCAACGAGAAAAGCATGCTGATAAAAAATAACCTTTTCATAGTGTAGGAATTTTTAGTTGGTAATATAGGTACACCTTCAAGGTGTTGGTGTTCGGGAGGGTGGCGTTTGAGGCCCTTTTTCGGGCTTTCTCTACTGCAAATTTACGCAATAAAAAAGCCGCTTCCAAATTTTCGGCCGAAAAAAATCTTACAAGAGCGTGAAAATGGGGTCTGATTTTCAATGGGTTACAAAGGTGTCTCCAAAAAAAATCTTACAGAGCAAAAATTTACGCATTGACACTTGGAATTTTATAGGGGTATTAGGGGAGAATTCCTGATTTACGCAAATTAGTCATTGCGAGGAGCGACAAACAGAGAGCACCTATATAATAATAGGAGCAGATGAACCGGGGAGTCAATCGCGCTTATTGCCCTACGGATAGAGAAAATTTCCTAAAAATAAATCCTCATCCTCCTCGGATCGGCCCCTCTACGCAGGAATAAAAAAAACACCTCCACAACGCTTAATTCCTATTTTTTTTCTACCTTTGTTAATTGGATAACCATACATATCGAAAAACAAGCAAAAAAGAGATAAAAAATGGAAAACAAAATCAAAAAGCGATTGGAGGAGATCATCCACCCCGAGACGAAGCAGAGCATTGTGGAGAGCGGTATGGTGGAGAAGATTTCGATCGAGCAGGAGAAGATCCACCTCACCTTGCGCTTCAAAAAGGCCCGTGACCCCTTTGCTGCGAAGATCAAGCGCGAGGTACAGCAGACCGTCGAGGAGCTGATGCCCGACCATGCGGTAATCGTCACCCTGCGCGAGGGCGAAGCCACAAAGCCCGCCCAGCCCGAAAAGCCCCGCACGATGACCTCGGGGGTGGCCCATGTGATTGCCGTGGCCTCGGGAAAGGGCGGCGTGGGAAAATCGACCGTGACAGCCAACCTCGCCCTGACATTGCGCGACATGGGTTACCGAGTGGGAGTCCTCGATGCCGACATCTACGGCCCCTCGCAACCCAAAATGTTCGGCGTGGAGGGCTATATGCCCGAGGCGGAGCATGATCCCGAGACCAACTTCGATGCCATCCTTCCGGCCGAGGCCATGGAACTGAAGATCATGTCGATCGGCTTCTTCATCCAACCCACCGATGCCCTGATGTGGCGTGGTACGATGGCCTCGAACGCCCTCCGACAACTGATTCACCAGACCAAGTGGGGCACCTTGGACTTTCTCTTGATCGACATGCCCCCGGGAACGGGCGACATCCACCTGCAACTGATCAACGAGCTGAAACTCTCGGGTGCTGTCATCGTTTCTACACCCCAGCAGGTGGCCGTAGCCGATGTGGTGCGCGGTGTGGAGATGTTCCGCCATCCGCAGGTCAATGTCCCCGTCAGCGGCATTGTGGAGAACATGGCCTGGTTCACCCCCGAGGAACTTCCCCAAAACCGCTACTACCTCTTCGGCAAGGGCGGAGCCCGCACCTATGCCGAGCAGAATGAGATTCCATTCCTCGGTGAAATACCTATCATTCAGTCGGTTATGGAGGGTGCCGAACAGGGAACGCCGGCCGTGTTGAACGATCCGCGCGTAGGGGAGTACTACCGCTCGATCTGTGAAAAACTTGTCGAGAATGTGATGAAAAGTTGTTAACAAGCCGTTCAAAAGAGGTTGATAAGAATTGATAAGTAGGAGGAGAAAAAATTTGGAAACGGAGAATTTCCGATTATACAAATCCTCACCCGAAATTTCCAAAAAAAGTTTTTTATTTTTATCAACCCTTTTATCCGCACCTTTTCGAGGGGCAATGTTCACAAAAAAGCGTTGTTGAAATGTGAATAAAGTTTTCGACCGCTGTCAACAACCCCACCCAACTCACCAACAAAACAGGAGAAAATAAATAAGTTGCGTGACGCAGACAATAAACAGCTCCCCCGAAGAGTTGTTCATAAAAGACCAAGTAAAAAAGTTATCGACACGATCAACAGCGTTATATATTCTTCTTTATTTTTATATTTAATTAAAATTTAAATTAAAAAGTATAAAAAATAAAAATCATGGCAACCAACCAACAGCAACTCATGGAGCGCATCGCCGAACTGAAGAGGGAGAAACAGGCGGTGATCCTGGCTCACTACTATACGACGCCCGAGGTGCAGGCCGTGGCCGACTTCCTGGGCGACTCCTTGGCCCTGGCCGTCAAGGCGCAATCGATCGAGGCCCCCACGATCCTCTTTGCGGGGGTCCACTTCATGGCCGAGACCGCCAAGGTACTCTGCCCCGAGAAGCGGGTGCTGATCCCCTGCCCCGAAGCGAGCTGCTCGCTGGCCGAGTCGTGCCGCGCGGAGGTGCTCGCCCGTTTCAAGGCCGAGCACCCCAATCACCTGGTGGTCTCCTATGTCAATACGACCGTGGGGGTGAAGGCCCATACCGACATCTGCTGCACCTCGTCGAATGCCCTGCAGGTGGTGGAGTCGATCCCCGCCGACCAGCCCATCATCTTTGCTCCGGATCGTAACCTGGGCTCCTATATCCAAAGACTCACCGGCCGTGAAAATATGCTTCTGTGGGATGGTGCCTGCCATGTGCACGAGGAGTTTTCGTTGGAGAAGATTCTCGACCTGAAAAAGCAGTACCCCGAGGCCAAGGTGGTGGTACACCCCGAGTGTAAGGCCCACATCGTGGCAGTGGCCGACTTCGTGGGCTCCACGGCGGCGATCTTGGAGTATTGTGGCCGGTGTGGAGCCACCGACTTTATCGTGGTTACCGAGTCGGGTATCCTGGCCGAGATGCGCAAACGCCATCCCGAGTTGAATTTCATCCCGGCTCCTCCGATCGATTCGTCGTGTGGCTGCAACGAGTGCAACTACATGAAGATGGTAACGCTCGAAAAGATCGTAGAGTGCCTCGAAAACGAGGCCCCCGAGATCGAGATCGAGGAGTCGGTACGCAAGGCGGCCGAGCGCTCCATCCTCAATATGATCGCCATTAAATAGCGAAGGGAGGTAAAGATGAAGTATCTCTTTTTGATTCTGCGCATCGTGCTGTTCCTGGCGGCTGTGGGTGGTTTATCTTACATCTATCTTTGGCGTAGTACCCCCGTACCGGTCCTGACCCAGGTGCTCTTTTGGCTCCTGTTGGGTAGCACCTCACTGGGACTATGGGTTCAGTGTAAAGCATTAAAAAATGGGAATTAGAAATTAGGGTGAATCTTGGTTTCTTGAATCCAAAACCGAAAACCTAAAACAACAATAAAATATGAAGAAAATTTTAATCTCGCTGACGGCTTTGATGCTGTCGTTGTCGGCCATGGCCGACGAGGGAATGTGGCTCTTGCCCTACCTGAAAAAGATGAACGAGAAGGATATGAAGGCCAAGGGGCTCAAGCTCAAGGCCGAGGAGATCTATTCGGCTGATAAATTGGCCTTGAAGGATGCTATTGTGATCTTTGGTCGCGGTTGCACGGGTGAGATCGTATCGCCCAACGGCCTTTTGTTTACCAACCATCACTGCGGCTACCCCAATATCCAGGCCCTTTCGTCGGTCGAGCACGACTACTTGAAGTTTGGTTTCTGGGCCATGAACAACCAGGAGGAGATCCCTGCTCCAGGCCTTGAGGTGCGCTTCATTCGTCAGATTCACGACGTGACGGCCGATATCCTGGGGAATATCCCCTCGATTTCGGGCGGCGAGGAGCGCGTGAAGCTGGTGGGCGAGAACAAGCAGGCTCTGGTGGCTAAGCTCGAGCAGGAGAATCCGGGGATGGAGGTGATTATTCCCACCTTCTTCGGCGGTAATCAGTTCTTCGCCTTCGTTATGGAGGTCTATAAGGATGTTCGTTTGGTAGGTACCCCTCCCTCGTCGATCGGTAAGTTCGGCGGAGAGACCGACAACTGGATGTGGCCGCGTCATACGGGTGATTTTTCGATCTTCCGTGTCTATGCCGGAAAGGATAATCGTCCGGCCGAATACTCGCCCGAAAATGTACCTTATAAGGCCGATAAGTACCTTTCGATCTCTACCCAGGGATATAAGGAGGGTGATTTTGCCATGATCATGGGTTTCCCCGGCTCGACGACCCGCTACATGACCTCTTCGGAGATCGACTTTATGCTCGAGGTGGACAACCCGCAGCGTATCTATATCCGTGGTGAGCGCCAGGCGATCCTGAAGGAAGATATGGCCGCCAGCGATAAGGTGCGCATCCAGTACGCTTCGAAATATGCCCAGTCGTCGAACTATTGGAAGAACTCGATCGGTATGTCGCGTGGCATCCAAAAACTCAATGTCAAGGGCAAGAAGGAGCAGCAGGAGGCCTCTTTCCAGCAGTGGGCCGAGGAGAACACCCTGCCCGAGGAGGGGTATATCGATGCCCTGCAACTGATCGAGGAGTCGATGAGCGAGGGTAAGGAGGCGCGTGCTACCTCGCAGTACCTGCGCGAGGCCTTCCTGACGGCTGTCGAGATCCTCTCGCCTGCGCGCACCCTGGCCCGTGTGGAGAAGTTGGAGGGGGAGAAGGTGAACGAGGCCCTCGAAAAGATGAAGGAGTGGTATAAGGACTACAACGCCCCCACCGACCGCAAGGTGGCCAAGCGTATGCTTACGATTGCCCGCGAAAATATGAAGGAGCTCCCCTCGATCTATGCCGAGGTGATCGACAAGGAGTTTGGTGGTAATATCGAGGCTTATGTGGATGATCTCTACGACCGTTCGATCTTCGATAACGAAGAGGAGGTGTTGGCCTTGATCAAGAATTTCGATAAAAGCAAGATCGAGAACGATCCGGCCATGGCGCTCTATAAGTCGGTAATGAAACTCTTTTTGGCCAAGCAGGCTGTGGTTCTCCCCACGCAACTCCGCTATGCCGATGGTCATCGCCGCTATATTGCTGGTTTGATGCTCCAAAACCCCAAAAAGGCTTGGGCTTCGGATGCCAACTTCTCGCTCCGCCTGACCTACGGACAGGTGTTGCCCTACCACCCCGTGGATGGTGTCCGTTACAACTACTACACCACGCTGAAGGGTGTTATGGAGAAGGAGGTTGAGGAGGATGGACACGAGTTCTTCGTTCCGGCCCGCCTCAAGGAGCTCTACGAGAAGAGAGATTTCGGTCGTTGGGCCGATGAAAATGGCGAGATGCCCGTGGCCTTCCTGGCCAACTGCGACATCACGGGAGGTAACTCCGGATCGCCCATCATGAACAACCGCGGCGAGCTGATTGGTCTGGCCTTCGATGGCAACTGGGAGGCGATGTCGGGTGATGTGGCCTTCGAGCCCGAATTGCAGCGCACCATCTCGGTGGATGTCCGCTACCTGCTCTTTATTATCGACAAGTATGCCGGAGCCTCGTGGTTGCTCGACGAGATGACAATCCGTTAACTGAATACAGAGAGGTTACTGAATAATGAAAGCAAAAAAAATGCGAACCCTTTGTGGATAGTCCTTTTTCGGCGGTGAATTTGTTTTCACCGCCGATTTTGTTTATTTACAATGCGTTATGTTGAACGATTGTGAAACGACTTTCTGTGCAATCTTTGCTTAAACTCAATTTGTTATCTTGGTGTGTAGCCTTCTATGTAGTCTAAATTAAATGTAAGTAAATATAATTTACCAATAAAATCCGTATATTTGTAACATCATAACTTTGAATATTGTATTATGGAGAAACCTAGACTTTTTGGTATTACACATTCTAATAGAGATTTCACATTGTCAGAGACATGGGGAAAGAATCAATTTAACTCTTCTTTTCCAGCATCTTTGGTTGCCTACCTTTTTCATAAAGGCCTAGATTGTGTATACATAAAAACGAATTCTGACAACCATACATATCATAGTAGTATTTCAGCAATGGATCTGTTTGGAATATCTCCTTTGGATGAAAACACATTTTATTCCTTTGAAAGTGTGTATAGTCAATATCAAACATTTTTTATAGGCAATACACCACGAATTGATTTAGTGATTCAAGACTATATTTCTGGACAATGCTTAAAAGGATTAGAGGTAAAATTAACAGCATTGCCAGATAATTCAACTTGTGATTTTGCGGATGAGTCGTTGTATAGTTGTGAATTGGTTATTAGACCAGATACGATTTCATATCTTGCGTGTAGTATTATTAAATATTACACAAGTGATCGGTTGTTGTTAAAAACTATTCTCGGAGATTTTTCTGATATAATTTGGGACGACGAAAGATGTATATTGGAGAACTATGGGCGCTTTGTAGTTGCCATAGACAATCTATTGAAAAAACATCATCTACATCAAGAGCCATTAGTTATTGAACCTATATGGAAGACAAATGGCAAAACTCCATCGTTGGCAGACAATTGTTTAGATGTTTTTGTATGGAGCAATTTATCTCTTATCCATTTATTCACAGATTTCTCACATACAAATATTAGGCGAATAGGAAGAACAGAAAGAACTCTAGTATGGTTGGTAAGAATGTTGTGGGACTTCATACATTTTGGTCAGTTTAATGCTGAGGATATAATTGATAAATTGTCGTATAATACCAAGAATGATAAGGCTTTTTCAGTTAATGGGCGAATAACGCATCCAATACTTAAATGTAATGAATTAAGCAAGCCTAGAATTACAAAAAAAGAAATTAAAAATATAATTTTAGGTGGCGGGCAAAATCTATTAAGTCCAGAAAGAAGATTTGATGCAATAATTTTTAATTCTCCAGATTTGTTTGATGATGCGAATAGTTGATCTTTTTTGTGGGTGTGGTGGTTTGAGCTTAGGGTTTATAGAAGCTGGTTTCGATGTTATATCTGCGTATGACAATTGGGATGAAGCGATAGAAATATATAAGAAGAATTTTTCACATCCAATATATAAGCAAGATTTAACAGATGTTAACTTGTCTTCTAAAATTATATCTGAACAACAACCCGATATGATTATAGGAGGACCTCCTTGTCAAGATTTTTCATCTGCAGGTAAGAGAGATGAAGATAATGGCAGAGGAGAATTAACAGTGTGTTTTGCATCCATCGTTGCTAATGTTAGACCCAAATGGTTTTTGATGGAGAATGTGTCTCAAATACAAGGCACTAACAAACTTAAAAAGGCTAGGAAAATTTTTGAAGAATCAGGTTATGGATTAACTCAAATTATTCTAGATGCAAGTTATTGTGGTGTTCCCCAAAAAAGAAAACGTTTCTTTCTAATTGGCAAACTTGGAGAAAAAAATGAGTTTCTCACCGATTTGATTGTTTCTAAAATGTCTAATAAACCTATGACGGTAAGAGATTATGTAGGGGAAACATTTGGCATAGAATACTATTATCGACATCCGCGAAGTTATGCTAGAAGAGGAATTTTTAGTATAGATGAGCCAAGCCCAACAATTAGGGGAGTGAATCGACCGATGCCAAAGGGATATCATCTTCATTCAAATGATCCAGTATCTTCTTTGGATGGAATAAGAAGTTTGACTACAAAAGAAAGATTTATAATTCAAACATTCCCTAAATCATACGTATATGATGGTGCTAAAACAGATTTAGAGCAGATGATTGGAAATGCCGTGCCCGTGAAGTTGGCCAAATTTGTCGCTGAGTCAATATTGTCATATCAAATTAGGCCTCAAAAGTTAAAGGAGAATCAATTATCTCTATTCTAAAATAGATGTCAAAAAAGTGGCGTATGTAGTGAACTTTGTAGTTCGCTCATACGCCACTTTATTTTATTCACAAAGCATCTTCGAAAGATGCCTGATTTCAGCGCTTTACTTTCAAAAGTTTTATATGCTTTTGCATTCGTTGTTTTTTTGGTTTAATTACGACCTCTATGTAGCCTTCTATGTAGGATTTCGCAATTTTCGTAAAAACTAACACTGAAAATCAATCAGTTAAAAATTAAAAGACCTATCCTAAAAGGGTTCGCATTTTTTTGTGTGGTTGTAATTCTCGTTAGTTTTGTCTAACCCACTTCCAAAGCTCTTTGAGGGTCGGTTTTTTGCCGTGCATCAAGATACCCACGCGGTAGATTTTGGCGGCCATCCAAACGAAGAGTACGATTGTGAGGTAGAGAACCACCAGCGACAAGACGGGCTCCCAGGCGGGGATTCCGGCCGGGATGCGGGCCATCATCACAATGGGCGAGGTGAGGGGGATGATCGAGAACCAGAAGGCGAGCGACGAGTTGGGGTCTTTCATCACCACAAACATCATCATCAGGGCCAGAATAATGGGGAGCATGATGGGGGTGGTGAGTTGTCCCGCATCGGTCATGTTGTCAACGCTGGCACCCACGGCGGCAAAGAGGGCCGAGTAGAGCAGGTAGCCTCCCACGAGGAAGAGCAGCAGGTAGACGAAGATGGTGGCCAGGTAGCCGAAGTCGGTGAAGGTGGCAAAGAGTTGAATATCTGACAACACCTCGGGGTCTACGGTCGAGGTATCGAGGGTTCCGGCCTGCATTTGCTCCAGTTGCGTAATCTGCTCGGCATCGAGGATCTCGGGCATCAGCATCGAGCTGCCCACCGATCCGATACCGAAGATCAGTACTCCCCAAATAGCCACCTGTACGACGGCCATCAGCGCTACACCCAGGATCTTACCCAACATCAGCTGGAAGGGGCGGGCCGAGGTGACCAGGACATCCAACACGCGGGAACTCTTCTCCTCGATCACGGCCTGCATTACCATCTGTCCGTAGATGATCAGGAACATGTAGAGCACAAACGAGAGGATGTAGCCGATGGCAAACGAGGCTCCGGCCGATTGGGAGTGGCCCCCTTCGCCCTCCTCTTTGTCGTTGCGGAAGCTCTGGAGGGTGATGTTGGTCTTTACGGCCTCCATGATCTCGGGCAGATTTTCGATGTGGTAGCTCTTCAGTTTCTCCTCCTCAAGGATCTTTTCTATCTGGTGCTCGATGCTCTCTTCGAGCATCATCGACGACGAGGAGTTGGTGTAGAGGCGGATGTTGCCATGGTTTGCGAGAACATCCTCACCAATCCAAAGCACACCGAACCGCTCCGTGTTGAGACGGGCTTGATCCAACTCCTCTTCCGAGGGGAGGAATACTACCTCTTCGTTGCTCTCCAAGGCGGGGAGAATCAACCCCGACTTGTCGATGACGGCGATCTCTTTGGTATCTCCGCCGGCATAGAGCATCAGCAAGGTGGGTACCGCCATCAGGGTCACCATCAAGACGGGAACCAGAATGGTGGTCAATATAAAACTCTTTTTGCGTACACGCTCGTTGAATTCGCGTGCGATAATAATTCCAACCTGACTCATAGTTTTCGATTTTTTCTTTTTTTCGAACATTTTCTCTCTTAAAAATGAGTTTTTCGGGCTCTTCCTATAAGTTTCCCTGTACGGCACGAATGAAGATGTCGTTCATCGAGGGGATGATCTCGCGGAAGGAGCGCAAATCGACCGCTTCGTTCGTGGCGGCCACCACGCGGCGCACCTCCTCGTCGGAGCGTACATGAACCTTGAGCGAGCGATAGACCGACTCGGCCTTGGCCCCCTCCATGATCTCGCAGCTCTCCCCGAGCGAGGCCAGGGCACGGCGCAAAGTCTCCTCCTCCCCGCGGTAATCCACCTGGAAGATGTTGTTGCCGTGGCGGTGACGAATGTCGTCTACACGTCCCGAGAGGATGTTTTTCGACTTGTTGATCAGCGTGATGTGGTCGCAAATCTCCTCCACCGAGGCCATGTTGTGGGTCGAGAGGATGATCGTGGCCCCGCGGTCGCGCAGCTCCAAAATCTCGTCGCGCAACAGATTGGCATTCACCGGATCGAAACCCGAGAAGGGCTCGTCGAAGATCAAGAGTTTCGGCTCGTGGAGTACGGTGACGATGAACTGCACCTTCTGAGCCATACCCTTCGAGAGCTCCTCCACCTTCTTGTTCCACCACTCTTCGATACCGAATTTTTGGAACCATACCTTCAGACGCTTGATAGCCTCCGCACGCGAAAGGCCCTTGAGGCGGGCAAAGAAGATGGCCTGTTCGCCCACCTTCATCTTCTTGTAGAGGCCGCGCTCCTCGGGCAGGTAGCCGATTTGATAGACATCCTCCTGGGTGAGTTCCCGATCGCCCAACAGCACACGCCCCTGGTCGGCCACGGTGATGCGGTTGATGATGCGGATCAGTGTGGTTTTACCCGCACCGTTGGGGCCCAACAGGCCGTAAATCGACCCCTGGGGGATGGTTAGCGATACGTTGTCGAGTGCCGTGTGGCCCGCATACCGCTTGGTGATCTCTTCTACTTTCAGTAAATCCATCCTTATTCTATTTTAATTGGTTTATTGTTTTTTTGAGTGAATAACAGGGTGTAATACCTTTGCTCCTTGTAGATTTCAAGGACAAAGGTAGTAAATAAAAAATGAAAAACAAGTAAAATTTATCGAAAAACGATATTTTAAATTTTTTTATAGAGTAGATTTGTCGATTCAATATGTGTTTGTGAGGATTTGGTAAGAGTTCAAAAGCTGTTTTTTGAATCAAGACCAAATAATTCCCCGCTCCTGACTACTAATTCCTAATTTATTCTTATCTTTGCGACGTGAAAAATTCACTGACATTGCGCCGTTTGGGGGCTGTGGCCCTTTCGGTCGTGCTACTCGCTCCCGGGTGGCTCGGTCTCAGCGGATTATCACTTTTGGTGGGCTTTGTCCCCCTGCTTTGGATTAGTGCCTCCTACGACGCAAGCCGCAAGTCGTGGTGGCGCGTTTTCTTTTGGGCACTGCTCTCGTTTGCGGGGTGGAACCTCTCTACCGTCTGGTGGATTTGGAATGCCACGCCGGTGGGCCCCATTGCCGCCACTTTGGCCTCTTCGTTTTGGAATATGGTGGCCTTCATGGGCTTCCATACGGTGAGTAAAAAGGCCCCGAAGCCCTTGGCCTATACCCTCTTGGTGGCGGGTTGGATCGCCACGGAGTATTGGTATACGGTGGGCGACTTTTCCTGGCCCTGGCTGATCCTCGGCAACGGCTTTTCCCACGATGTACGACTTGTGCAGTGGTACGAGTACACGGGAGTCTTCGGAGGTTCGCTGTGGGTTTTGTTGAGCAACATTTTGATTTTCGAGGCTTGGCATCAGCGCAGCTCGTGGCGCGTTACACGCGCCTTGTTGGCCGTTTTTCTGCCGATGCTTCTCTCATTGGCCATCTTTTTTCAGACCGAAAATCCTGCGCAGAGTGTCCGTGTGGCGGCCCTGCAGCCCAATGTCGATTGTTACGAAAAGTTTGCCGGGGGCGATGAATGGCAGGAGCAGAATCTCTTGCAACTCTTGAGCGAGGTTCCCTCTGATGCCGACTTTGTCTTGGCCCCCGAGACGGCCCTTACGCGCCATTTGGACGAGCAAAATCTTTCGCGCTATCCCCATTTGATTCCCTTTTCCGATACGCTGCGCCGCTACGCACCGCAAGCTCTCTTTGTGACGGGAGCCAATACCCTGCGCTACTACACGCCCGGAAATCGCACCGAGACGGCCCGCCACTACGGGACCGTTTGGTACGACCATTTCAATTCGGTGGTTGCGATTGATACCCTGGGGGTACGGCCCGAGGTCTACCACAAAGGTCGCCTGGTGATCGGAGTGGAGAATACCCCGACCTGGATCTTCGAGGCGTTGGATTTCCTGGTGATCGACCTGGGAGGTGTCCTGGGACAGATCGGAATCGGCCGCGAGCGTCTGGTCTACGAATCGACCTCGGGGGTGAAAGTGGGGCCTGCCATCTGCTACGAAGGGCTCTATGGCGACTTCTTTGGAGGTTTCGTTCGTCAGGGTGCAGAGGTGATGTGTATCGTCTCGAACGACGGCTGGTGGGGCGATACCCCGGGCTATGAGCACCTCTTCTCGATCTCGCGCCTGCGTGCCGTGGAGCACCGCCGTGCCATCGCCCGTTCGGCCAACACGGGGCGTTCGGGATTCATCGACTGCCGTGGCGAGGTGGTGGGCGAAACGCTTGGTTGGGAGGAGCGTGGTGTGATCTCTTATGATCTTCCGGTGAATCACGAGCAGACCTTCTATACCCGCTATGGTGATCTCTTGGGGCGTGTGGCCCAATTGGTGATGGGGCTTTCGTGGCTCTATTTCCTGGCCTATCGTACGCGTCGTAAAAACTATTTCGTGGAATAAATCAAAAAAATTCGATATGAACTATACTCAAACACTTGACTACCTCTTTTCGTCGCTGACCTCCTTCCAGGAGAAGGGCGAAGCGGCCTACAAACCGGGCTTGGAGCGCATCTCCTCCTTCTGCCGTCACTTGGGCAATCCCCAACGTAACTTCTTTACGATTCATGTGGCCGGCACCAATGGCAAGGGCTCCGTATCGCATATCCTGGCCTCGGTGTTGCAGCAGGCCGGCTACCGCACGGGACTCTATACCTCGCCCCACCTCACCGATTTCCGCGAGCGTATTCGTGTCGATGGCGAGATGATCCCCAAGCAGAAGGTGGTTAATTTCGTGGATAAGCACTTCGAGAAGATGAACGAACTCGGACTCTCGTTCTTCGAGATCTCCACGGCTTTGGCCTTCGATTACTTTGCCCAGAGCGATGTGGAGGTGGCTGTCATCGAGACGGGGCTGGGTGGCCGACTCGATGCCACGAATATCGTGGTACCGATTTTGAGTATCATCACCAACATCGGCCTCGACCACACCTCCCTGTTGGGCGATACGCTCGAGGCGATTGCCTCGGAGAAGGCCGGTATCATCAAGAAGAGTATTCCGGTGCTGATTGGTGAGCACAACGAGACGACTGATTCGGTCTTTGCCGAGGCGGCTACGGCGCTCAAGTCGAAACTCCTCTTTGCCGAGGATATCTTCCACTGCACGGAGCACTCCTCGAAGGAGGCTTCGCAGTCTTTCCACCTGATCCGCACGCGTGACGAGCACCCCTTCGATGTGGAGATCGACCTGACGGGTGATTACCAGTTGCATAATGTGCTGACGGCCTCGGCCGCCGCCGACTTCCTCCACGAGGAGACTCCGCTTACGATCTCGCGTCGTGCTTTTCGCGAGGGTATCCGCACGGCGGCCGCCAACACCTCGCTCCACGGTCGTTGGCAGCAATTGAGCGATAAACCCCTTGTGATCTGCGACACGGGCCACAACGCCCACGGACTGGCCTATGTGGCCGAACAGTTGCGCCGTTCGCAGTGTGAGAAACTCTACTGCGTGATTGGTTTTGTGAAGGATAAGGAGATTGGCTCTTGCCTGCAACTCCTGCCCAAGAAGGCCCACTACCTCTTCACGGCCGCCCACAGCGAGCGTTCGCTGCCGGCCTCGGAGTTGGCCGAAAAGGCCGCCGACTACGGCCTTGCAGGCGAGGTGGTCGAAGGGGTTTCGAATGCCCTGAATCGTGCCCGCGAATTGGCCTCGGAGCAGGATATGATCTTTGTCGGAGGCAGCAACTTTGTGGTGGCCGAGGTGTTGTAGTACCGAACCAAAGCACCCATCCAACGTAAAGGGCGAGTGGTAATCACTCGCCCTTTATCTCTTTAAGAAGAGTAAGATCAGCCCACTCCGCAGAGCTCCTTGACTGCTTTGCGCCCTTCGTCGCCCAGCGAGAGCGAGTAGTGGTTGACAAAGAGAGCAATGTGTTTCTCAATCACCTCGTCCTCCAATTCGCGGGCGTGGGCCTTCACATAGTCGCGCGAGGCCATCGGGTGGTGGAAGGCGTAGCGGATGCTTTGGCGCAGGGTCTCCTCGATCCACTTTTTGTACTCTTTCGGCAGATCGCGACGGATGACAATCGCCCCCAAGGGGAGCGGAAGCCCCGTCTCGGCTTCCCATTTGAGTCCCAGGTCGGCCACCAATTCGAGGTGACGACGCTCGTAGACGAAACGACCCTCATGAATCAGCACACCGCCGTCGAAATCTCCTCGCTCGACCGCCTCGGCAATCTCCGAAAAGAGCATCGGGCAGAGCTCCTCTACCTCGGGGTAGAGCCTACGCATCAGGGCGCAGGCTGTGGTATGAAGCCCCGGTACAGCCACCCGTTTGATTGCTCCCTGCTCTCCTTTGCGGCGCACCAACAAGGGGCCATTTCCGCGTCCCAGGGCCGAGCCGCTGTCGAGTAGTTCGTAGTCTTCCGAAATGGCCGGGAGAAGGGCGTAGCTGCACTTCGAGATGGCGGGGACTCCCTCCAAGAGCAGGCGATTGAGCTCCTCAATGTCATAGTAGGAGAGCTCCACTTGGGGGAGCTCTCCTACTAATCTTCCGTTCACCCAGCCATCGAACATGAAGGTGTCGTTCGGGCAGGGCGAGATGTGTAGTTTATTCACCATTTCCCTCGTCAAATTTCATCTGCGAGAGGATCTCTGTAAGGTTCTTTACCGCCTCATCAAAGGCCCACTCCTCGCGCGGTTCTCCCACATAGTTCGAGATGGCACGAATCTCTGCAGCCTCGATGTCGAGGGCCTCGCAGACGGCAAAGAAGGCGGCCCCCTCCATCTGCTCGATCTCGGCTCCCGAGGCCTCGCCGCCGCACCGGTTTACCGTGTTTGAGACCACGGAGCGCAACTCGGTGAGGGGCTCCAGGCAGTAACTCTCGCGAAAACGCTCCGGGAGAGCCCCTATACGCTCCTCGACCACCTCCACCACCTCGCCTTTCATCAGCGCGTGGTCGTAGGCCCCCGCTACCCCGCAGAGAATCATCAGGTGGGGCTTCTTGGCCTTGGCGGCTCGCACCGCTGTGGCGGCAACGGCCGCCATGCCCACTCCACTGACAAAAGTCAGCGCTTTGGGGTTTTCGAGGATAAATCCCTTGGCCTCTTCAACCGTCGGGAAGATATAGGCGATACGCATGGGTCAGGTGGTTTAACGAATCCTACTTGCCGACTACGGCCTCCAGCTCCTCTACCGTTACGGGCAGACGCTTGTCGCCGATCATGCGGCAGCCGGTCTCGGTGACCAAAATATCGTCTTCGATGCGGATGCCGCCGAAGTCGCGGTAGTTCTCCAGGGCCTCGTAATTTACGATTCCCTTGAACTTGCCCTCGGCCTTACACTTGTCGATCAGGGCGGGGATGAAGTAGATACCCGGCTCGTCGGACATCACCGTGCCCGGCTGTACGCGCCAAGCGGCTCGGTAGATGCAGGTGCCCGATGCCTCGGCACGCTCCTTGATCGACGAGAAGTCGAAGCTGCGCTCACCAAAGGCCTCGCAGTCGTGTACATCCATACCCAAACCGTGGCCCAGGCCGTGGGGCATGAAGAGGTACATGGCTCCCGATGCCACAGCATCCTCGGCTGTGCCCTTTACCAGGCCGGCACCGATCAGACCTTCGGCCAAGAGGCGGTAGCACTCCAGGTGAATCTCCTGGTGGTACATCATGCCCGGGCGGATGATCTCGGCAATGCGGCCGTGGGCGTGGCGCACGATCTCGTAGATCTCCTGCTGTTTGGGGGTGAATTTGCCGCTCACGGGGTAGGTACGCGTGTGGTCGGAGCAGTAGCCCTCCAGCGATTCACCACCGCCATCCACCAACAGCAGACGGCCATTTTCGAGTACCCCGTCCGAGTTGAGGTTGTGTAGCGTCTCTCCGTGCTGCGATACGATCGTGGGGAACGAAACGCCCTGCCCCATGGCGTGGGCGATGCCTGCCACGGCGCCGGCGATCTCGCGCTCCACAACCCCCTCCTTACACATGCGCATGGCGGTTGTATGCATAGCGTAGCCGATCTGGAAGGCACGCTCCAGGGCCTCGATCTCCTCGGGTCCCTTCTTTTCGCGCATCTCGGCCACGGCGAACATCAGATCCACCGACTTATAGTCGTGCAGCATCGAGGGCTTCAGCCCCAGCAACTCCACAAATTGGAGTTTCGTCTCGCCGCGGTAGATCGGCAGGAAGTGGATGCGGCGACCCAGCTGAATGGCGCGCTGCACCAAGGGTTGCAGGGCGGCCAGGGGGGCCGTATGTTTCACTGCCACCTGCTGTGCCATCTCGGCCAGCATGGGCTGAGGACCCGTCCAGATGATATCCTCCACGGTGAAGTCGTCTCCGAAGAGCCACTCCTCGCCCGAATCGGCATCGAGGACACCCATCAGCGAGGGGACATTCAGCCCGAAGTAGTAGCGGAAGGTCGAATCCTGGCGGAAATAGTAGGCGTTGTTGGGGTAGTTGTTGGGTGAGTTCTGGTTGCCCGGAAGCAGGATCAGACCGCTTCCGATCTTGGCGCGCAACTCGGCGCGTCGCTTGGCATAAATTTCAGGTGCAAACATATTTCGAGTTTTTAGGTTTTCGGGGGTTGCGAACGGAGATCGGGTGCGGCCTTGTTGCGGTGCAAAAAGGCGGCTTTCGGCCCCAAACGCATTGCTTTACCCTTCAAATATACGAATATTTCGCCAAAAGAAAAAATTTTACCAAAAAAGTGGCACTTTTCATCGGGCTGCCTAAGGGGCGGTCCGGTGAAAAATGCCACTTTTGGGGCGTTACGAATTAGGTGTCAGAGAGGAGGTATCGGGGCTCTTTTTGTATTCCCAATACTTTATCTCTTACTCCTTGTTAAGCCTCCCCGATCTTCATGCCCTGCTGGGGTTGCGGGGCGGGGATCTCGATCTTGCCGATTGTGCTCTCGTAGCGGGTGATGTTGTCCTGCAACGACATCAACAGGCGCTTGGCGTGCTCGGGGGTGAGGATGATGCGACTCTTCACGCGAGCCTTCTGCAGGCCCGGGAGTACGGTGGCAAAGTCGATGATAAACTCCGACGTGGAGTGTGAAATAATGGCCAGATTCGAGTAGTGGCCCAGGGCCACCTCCTCCTTGAGTTCGACGTCGATACCCATCTTTTTAATCTCTCCCATACGCTTATCTTGTATTTTGGTAGTGATGTATTTTTGCCTAAAAAGGTTTTGCGAAGCAAAATTACACGCTTTTTTCCATACCTCGCCCCTCTTAACAGCAAAGTTATTGCCGATTTATTAACAACCTCTCCCCATGCAACGGGAGCAGCTTCTGCCTCTTCTATTGAGGCGACTCCCCTCCTCCCGATGGGTGGGCAAGACCGCTTTTGTGGCGAGGATTGGGTCGGAAAGTCATCTTGGGGTAAGGAAATCCATTTTTTTGCTTGCGGTTTGTCAAAAAATTAGTAATTTTGGCAGAAATTAGAAAGACTATATATTTTTTACACCGTTTATGGCAAAACAGTTCAAGCGATATTTGGTAACTTCGGCCCTCCCCTATGCCAATGGCCCCGTACACATCGGCCACTTGGCGGGTGTTTATGTGCCGTCGGATATCTATGTGCGCTATCTTAGGTTAAAGGGATGTGATGTAATCTCCATCTGCGGCAGCGATGAGCACGGTGTGCCCATCACGATCAAGGCCCGCAAAGAGGGGGTTACACCCCAGGATATTGTGGATCGCTACCACACCATTATTGAAAAGTCGTTCCGCGGCCTCGGCATGTCGTTCGACATCTATTCGCGTACCTCGTCGAAGACCCACCGCCGGGTCGCTTCGGAGTTCTTCAAGAAGCTCTACGACGAAGGAAAGTTTATTGAGCAGACCTCGGAACAATACTACGACGAGGAGGCGCAGACCTTCTTGGCCGACCGCTACATTGTGGGTACCTGTCCCCGTTGTCAGAACGAAAAGGCCTATGGCGACCAGTGTGAGAAGTGTGGTTCGACCCTCTCGCCCGATGAGCTGATCAACCCCAAGAGTGCCGTGTCGGGTTCGGTCCCCGTGAAGCGCGAGACCAAGCACTGGTACCTTCCCTTGGATCAGTATGAGGGATTCCTCCGCGAGTGGATCCTCGAGGGCCATAAGGAGTGGAAGTCGAATGTTTACGGACAGTGCAAGAGTTGGCTCGACTTGGGCTTGCAGCCCCGTGCCGTGAGCCGCGACCTGGATTGGGGTATCCCTGTGCCTGTTGAGGGCGAGCAGGGTAAGGTGCTCTATGTATGGTTCGACGCCCCCATAGGCTATATATCTGCTACCAAGGACCTTACACCCGATTGGGAGAAGTATTGGAAGGATGAGGATACCAAGATGGTACACTTCATCGGTAAGGACAACATCGTGTTCCACTGCATCGTGTTCCCCTCGATGTTGAAGGCTCACGGCGACTATATCTTACCCGAGAACGTGCCTGCAAACGAGTTCCTGAACTTGGAGGGTGACAAGATTTCGACATCGAAGAATTGGGCCGTATGGTTGCACGAGTATCTTGACGAGTTCCCTGGCAAGGAGGATGTGTTGCGATATGTTTTGTGCGCCAATGCTCCCGAGACCAAGGATAACGACTTTACGTGGAAGGATTTCCAGGCACGCAACAATAACGAGTTGGTTGCCATCTTGGGTAACTTCGTAAACCGCGCTTTAGTACTCACCAAGAAATACTATTCTGGGG
>CAJGDL010000015.1 GCA_904502075.1 uncultured Alistipes sp. | reverse complement strand
CGGAGCTCTCTTGGCCAAGGGTCGCCTGCTCGGCGTGCAGTTTTCGGCCCTCTTTACCGATGAACTCTACCTAAAGATCGGCCGCCATGCCGTGCGGGAGGCTCGGCGCATCCGCGATGCCTTTGCCCGCGCAGGTTATGCGGCTGCCATCGACTCCCCCACCAACCAACAATTCTTCCGCCTGCCCAACGCGCTGATCGACCGCCTGGCCCAAGAGGTTGCCTTCGACTATTGGGGCCCGCGCGGCGAGAGCGAGAGCACCATTCGCCTCGTAACGAGCTGGGCTACACGCCCCGAGGATGTGGATCGGCTGGTGGAATTGGTCGCTCGCGAGCGGTAATTTCGCCCCCGAGGAGGGTCGGGCGAGAAGTTTTTCCCATCGTTTTTTGCTTTTCCGCCAAAAAGTTATTACTTTTGCACCGCTTTAGTGCGCATGCGCACAACCAAGGATGGTTCCGTAGCTCAGTTGGATAGAGCAACAGCCTTCTAAGCTGTGGGTCGAGCGTTCGAACCGCTCCGGAATCACAAAGAAGAGGAGTCAAGATTTTGACTCCTCTTCTTTGTGATTAAGTATTGACATTCCCCCTAAATCCCCCTTTGTCAAAGGGGGACTTGTCGCTTCGCTCCAATTACGCCTGCCGTGTTATCGCCGAGCCGACGCAGTGAAAGACGAGCGATAGCGAAGTCAATCCCGCCGTCAAATAATGCTTGTGCTCACCCTACGAAGAATTCCCGAGCGGAAGGCGTAAACGAAGCACGCCGACAAGCGTGCGAAGTAACCAACCGCCAAACCATCTGCAAATCCAACCGCAAAGCCAACCAGGAAGCCCCTCTCCAGACACAAAAAATTTCGTCCCTCATGCAATATTCTGAAAGGGGCAGCCGTTTTATGGTTGAAAGAAGAGCAAACAATAGACTTTAAACCAAATGCCTATGGAGGAAATGGACACCTGTGCATCGAACAATTTATCGGACGAGGAGCTTTTTTTCAACGAGGTGATCTGCGGGGAGACTGACCTACTCTACCTGGACTGCTACCTGCGCGACCTGCTCCGCCCCAGATAAAACGGTGAGGTTTTGGGTTGACTCATTCGTTTTTTTAATGGTTAATTTTTTGATGCCGAGGGCACGGGAAATCCCCGTGCCCTCATTTTTAGGGGAGGGGCACAACGCGCATCGCCGAGGGGGACAAAAAACTCCCCGACCAGATGCGATCGGGGAGCGAAAATAAACTGTGTTTGTGTTGTCTATTCGGCCGAAGCGGCAAGGGGCGAAGCCTGCGTGTAGGTGCGTGCAGCGAGCTCCTTGTCGAGTTGGTACATGCCGTACTTATCCCCCTCGACGGACTCCACGGCGAAGATCATATCGCGGGCCGACTCCTCCTCCTCTACCTGCTCGTTGACAAACCAAACCAGCATATTGGACGAGGCGAAATCACGATCCTCCATAGCGATGGCAGCCAGGTTGTTGATCAAGCCCGTCACCACTCGCTCGTGCTTCAGGGTCTCCTGATACATTTCGAGTACCGAATTCCACTGCGTGCGCACCTCGGCAATGGGTTTCAGCTCCACCTTGCAGTCGCGCGACGAGAGGTAGTTCATCAGAATACGAGCGTGATCCTGCTCCTCGAGCCACTGAACATAGAACCAATTGGCCACCCCTTTCAAGCCTTTGTTCTCGGCATCGAGCGACATCGAAAGGTAGAGGTAGGCCGACCACAGCTCGGCATTGATCTGCTCATTGATAGCAGCATGTAACTTGGGGCTTAACATAATGGTAAAAATTTTTGGGTTTTGAAATAGTTTGTTTGCGTTGTAGGCTTTGGGGGGCGGAAGAGGAGCTAAAGCTCCGTCTTCCACAGGCCATGCAGGTTGCAGTACTCGTAGACCGCCAGGGGCTTGGCATCGCCATGGCAGATCACCGCCTCAGGCTTATCGCTCAGGTTTACGCGAATACCACCGCGATCGGTCTCCACATAGATAAAGGCGATGTGGTGCTCCTCGAGCATCGGGTGGGCGACACTGCCGACCTCGACCTTGATGGTCTTCTCGTCAAGGCGCGTCACCACGGGCAGGTGCTTCTCACCGCTGGCATCCACCGTGTTGGGGATCAGCTCCTCCATCTTCTCGCCGCAGCATACCACGGGCACCTTCGAATCTACTACCTTCTCAATCACATTACCGCAGTGGCGGCACTTATAAAACTTCGTTGCCATAATTTTCATTTTTTTAGGTTGTTATCTACTTTTTGTTTTTGTTCTCACATTTCGGAGCTCCCCTCTTTTCGGGATCGAGCCCCTTATCTTGTTTTTCCTACTGCAAAGATAATACAACGCAATACCTAAAAGCAATGGTTTTCAATCGAAGTTTCTGATAATGCTATAAATTGGGCTTATCGGGCAAAAAGGGCTGCTAAACCAAACGGTCAAGCAGCCCTCTCTTTAGTTGTCTCCTTGTCGATTAGAATTGCTTGAGGAGGTTGACCATTTCGATGGCGGTGTTCATCGTGTCGAAGCCCTTGTTGCCGCTCTTCGTGCCGGCACGCTCCACGGCCTGCTCGATCGAGTCGGTCGTGAGGATGCCGAAGATCACCGGCACTCCCGTCTCCAAGCCCACATGGGCCACCCCCTTCGTCGCCTCGTTGGCCACCATATCGAAGTGGGGCGTGGCACCGCGGATCACGGCACCCAGGCACAACACGGCATCATACTTGCCACTCTGTGCCATCTTCTTCGCGGCCAACGGAATCTCGAAAGCTCCGGGAACATAGGCCACCGCAAGGTTCTCCTTATCGCCTCCGTGGCGCACAAAAGCATCTACAGCCCCCTCGAGCAGCTTGCCCGTGATAAAATCGTTGAAACGAGCCGCTACAATACCGATCTTCTGACCCTCGGCCAGCAATTTTCCTTCAATTACATTCATGGTTTTCTCTTATTTTAAATTTTGATTTACTTCTCGTTCTCCTCCAGGTGGAGCAGGTGGCCCATCTTTTTGCACTTGGTCTGCATATAGAAGGCATTCTCCTCCTTGCAGCTCATCTCGATCGGCTCGCGACCTACGATCTCCAGCCCATAGCCATCCAGCCCCTTGATCTTCATCGGGTTATTGGTCATCAGGACAAGTTTCTTGAGACCCAGATCGGCCAGGATCTCGGCCCCCGTGCCATATTCGCGCAGGTCGGCCTCGAAGCCCAGGGCCAGGTTGGCCTCCACCGTATCGAGCCCCTCGTCCTGCAGGTGGTAGGCGCGGAGTTTGTTGATCAGGCCGATGCCGCGGCCCTCCTGACGCAGGTAGACCACCACGCCGCGCCCCTCCTTCTCGATGCGGCGCAACGCCTCGGCCAACTGCTCGCCGCAATCGCAGCGCAACGAACCGAAGGCATCACCCGTCAAGCACTCCGAGTGGACACGACACAATACAGGCTCCGAGGTGGCCACATCGCCCTTCACCAAGGCCACATGGTGCTCTCCCGTGATCTTGTTCACATAGCCGTAGGCGCGGAAGCGGCCGTAGCGGGTGGGCATCTCGGCCTCCGTGACACGCTCCACCAATCGCTCCGTATGGCGGCGGTAGGCGATCAGGTCGGCTACCGTGGTAATGCAAAGTTTATGCTTCTTGGCAAACTCGATAAGCTCCGTGGTACGCATCATCGTACCATCCTCGCGCATGATCTCGCAGCAGAGGCCGCACTCCTTCAGTCCGGCAATACGCATCAGGTCGACCGTGGCCTCGGTGTGGCCGGTACGCACCAGCACACCCCCGTCGCGGGCTTGAAGAGGAAACATGTGGCCCGGACGGCGGAAGTCGCGGGGCTTTGCCCCCTCCTCCACACACTTCATGGCCGTGATCGAACGCTCCACGGCCGAGATTCCCGTCGTGGTCTCCACATGGTCGATCGAAACGGTGAAGGCCGTCGAGTGGTTGTCGGTATTCTCCACCACCATCTGCTTCAGGTCGAGTTTCTCACACAACTCGCGGCTCATGGGCATGCAGATCAACCCCTTGGCATGGCAAGCCATGAAGTTGACATTCTCGGTCGTAGCAAACTCGGCCGCGCAGACCAGGTCGCCCTCATTCTCACGATCGGGATCGTCGATCACCACAATGTTCTCTCCGCGGCGCAACGCCTCGGCCGCCTCCTCGATCGTATTAAACTGAAATTTCTCCATTGCTAATTCTCTCTATACTTTACTCTATATTTCAACTTCATTCCTTATAATGTGTGCAAGACGGGGTCGCATTAGAATCCATGCTCGCGCAAAAAGTCGAGCGTAAGGCCCTCCACAGGGGCCTTGCCCATGAGTTTCTCGACATATTTGACGATCATGTCGCACTCCAAATTGACCGACTCTCCGATGCGTCGGCAATGCAGCGTCGTGGCGGCTTGGGTGTGGGGAATCAGCGACACCGAAAAGGTGTGCTCCGTAACACGCGCCACCGTCAGGCTCACGCCATCAATGGCAATCGACCCCTTCTGCACCACATAGCGCAACACCGACTGCGGGGCCTCGAAGGTAAGCCACAACGCCGTGTCATCCTCCCTGCGATCCACCAAGCGACCCGTGGCATCGATATGCCCCGACACCAGGTGGCCTCCCAGACGGGTCGAGAGGGTCAGGGCACGCTCCAGATTGACCCCATCACCTGCCTTCAACTCCCCCAACGCGGTACGCTCCACCGTCTCGGGCATCACATCGGCCTCGAAACGCCCCTCCTGCAGGCGCGTTACCGTGAGGCAGACCCCGTTAGTAGCGATGCTATCGCCTACCTCGGTCCCCTGCAAGACCTTCTCGGCACGAATCGTAAGGGTAAAACTGCGGGCTCCGCGTCGCAACGAAACCACCTCACCCATCTCCTCGACAATTCCTGTAAACATAGGCTATGCGCGTTTGATCAATCCGTGAATCATGAGATCCTCGCCGAAGTGCTCCACCTCGAGCCCCTCGAGCTCCACCGCCTCAGCCATGCGCTCGATGCCGCGCCCTCCGATCGGGCTCTTCGACTCAGCTCCTCCTACGAGTTTCGGAGCCACAAAGCAGACCACCTCGTCCACCAAGCCTGCGGCAAGGAGCGAATAGTTGACCTCCCCGCCCCCTTCGACCAGCACCGAGTCGATGCCCGTAGCCCCGATCTTCTGCATCAGATCGGCCATCGAGAGGTGTCCCTCCTCCTCAGCGCAGCACCAAGTCTCGACACCCGCCTTATGGAGGGCCTCCAAACGGCTCTTCTCGGCCTTGGCCGTATGGGCCACAATGGTGCGCTGGTCGAGTGCCGTACGCACCAATTGTGACTGCAACGAGATACGAGCCGAGGTATCGGCCACGATGCGAATTGGCTGGCGATGCTCGCCCTCCAGGCGGCAATTGAGCATCGGATCATCGGCCTCCACGGTACCTATACCCACCAGGATGGCCATCAGCGACGAACGCATCTCATGGACACGATGACGCGCCTCCTCACCCGTCACCCAACGCGAATCGCCCGTACGGGTGGCAATCTTGCCATCGAGAGTCATAGCCGACTTCATTACCACCCAAGGGTGCTTCGTGGTGATGTATTTCAAGAAGATGCGGTTCTGGTAGCGGAGTTCCTCCTCCAGCACACCGCTCTCGACCTCGATCCCCGCCTCGCGGAGCTTCTCGATTCCCTTGCCCGCCACCAGCGGATTGGGGTCGGTCAGGCCGACCACCACACGGCGTATTCCAGCCGCAATCACCGCCTCGGTACAGGGCGGGGTTTTGCCGTGGTGGCAACAGGGTTCGAGCGTAACATACATCGTGGCTCCCGATGCGGGCTCCGAGCAACGCGCCAAGGCGTTGCGCTCGGCATGCAGGCCACCCCACTGCTCGTGCCAGCCGGCACCGATGATGCGCCCATTGCGCACAATCACCGCACCCACCAACGGATTGGGGTTCACCGCCCCTTCACCACGCAGGGCAAGCTCCATGGCTCGCCGCATAAACCGAAGATCTTCGTTTGTTGCCATCTTTTTCTCTTTTTGGTTATTCTTATCCACACGGGATCTTCCTCGCAAGAGGGGTTCTCCAATACCCGGGCCCCTCCGCCAAAACAAAACAGCCCCGCAGGATTGCTCCTCGGGGCGTAGTCTTTTGAGATTTCGAGCCTAAACGATCAGCCGGCAACTACGGTCTCCGAAGTTCAACGGAGTTCCCGCACGCCACGTCATCGTTCGGCCACAAGAGCTTCACAATCGTGTTGCAAGGCCGCCTTTTCTCACTCTCCTCTCTCACATCCGGACTCTGACCGTCGGCATCGGAATTTCACCGATTCGGCCGAGACCGCGGGGTTTTCGTTCCAACCTTAAGAAGCCCGTTTACAACCAGCCTCTCAACATCCTCCCCCCCTTCTCCGGTCTCGGGTCGCGGGCTCTCACCGCCGGTGGGGATTTCCACCCCGCCCCGAAAGGATAGGCAAAGATAATAAAATATTGCGACAAAACACAAAGTTGCGACCAAAAAAAGATAAATCCGCCCTATTCAGCCAACGGATCGGTCGATACCACCTCCTCGAACTCCTCCTCCGACACCGGCACCGAGTCGGCATCGAGTTCGGCCGCATCACGCACCGAAGCAGCCAACCGCTTCTTGATCTTCACATTGAGCCCCACCATGCGTTCACCCAGGCGCACCAGGTTGTTGTTTCCCTGGGTAAATCGCTTATAGGCCTCGTCGTAGGAGCCCTGGGCCGTCTTCAACCCCTTCTCGACCCCTTGCAGTGCCTCGCTAAAGGCCACCAGTTGGTCGTACATCTTCGAACCACACTCGGCAATGTTGCGTGTGTTACGCTCCAGGTCGCTACGCTGCCAAAGGTTGTCAACCAACTTTAAGAGGGCAAAGAGGTTTGTGGGCGAGGAGATGATTACCTTGCGCTTGTAGGCATCGGCCCAGATCGCCGGATCGGCCTGCATGGCGGCCAGGAAGGCCGATTCGTTGGGGATGAACATCACCACGAAATCGGGAGAGCAGGCCATCAGTGCCTGATAGCTCTTGGCCGAGAGTTCCAAGACATGCTTTCGGACCGACTCCACATGGAGTTTGAGTTGCTGGGCACGCTCGGCGGGATCCTCCGCGGCGGCATGGTTCGCATAGGCCGTCAGCGAGGTCTTTGAGTCGATGACAATCTGCTTTTTATCGGGCAGACTGAGGATCACATCGGGGCGCACATTCTCCCCGGCCTCATTTTTGAATGTGTCCTGCGTCTGATAATGAACCCCTTTGATCAGGTTCGACGACGAGAGGATCGTATCGAGAATCATCTCCCCGAAGTCGCCCTGCACCTTCGAATCACCCTTCAGGGCGCGCGTGAGGTTGGTGGTCTCGGTCGTGATGCGGTGGTTGAGCTCCATGAGGTGCTTCAGCTCGTTTTTGAGGGCTCCGTGCTGCTCGGCCTCCGTGGCATAGATCTTTTCGACTCGCTCACGGAAATCGGCGATATTCTGCTTAAACGGCTTGAGCAACGAGTCCAAAGACTCCTTGTTTGTCTCGCGGAAAGAGCGCGACTGCTCGCCTAGGACATCGGAAGCCAAGGTCTTGAATTGCAGACGCATCGCCTCCTCGGCCTTGGCTCGCTCCTCCTGCGAAAGGGTGTGGCGCTCCTGCTCCTCCCGAAGGCGCAACTCAGAGGCCTCGAGTTTGGCCACCAAGGCGGCACGGTCGGCAATCGCCTCTCGCAACTGCACCTCCGATTTCAAGGCGCGCTCCTCGGCTGCTAAGATCCGCTCTTGGAGCGTACGACGCTCGGCCTCCGCCTGCATCTCGGCACGAGACAAAGCCCCCTGCGCTTGTTGTAATTCAGCCCCCTGCGCTACTGCACGACTTCGACTGCGCATCAAGAGCACAAGAAGCGCAAGAAATCCTACGACCAAAAGGGCCGAAAAGGCGTATAAAATTGTTGTCATCATCATTTCATTCGATTTGCTAACAAAGATACAAAATAATTCAGGATTCAAAATTCAAAATTCAAAATTATTTCCATTCCCTCCCTAATTTCACCAATGTATTACCATAATACGAAAACAATTTATCGTTTTTCGATACTTTTTTTTTGTTTTTCAAATTTTATTCACTAACTTTGTCAAAGAAAGGTGAACGGAAGCGAGCAGGGAACTAAAATTCCAGACCCGGAGGGTTCATGCACGCTCACAAAGAAAACGAAAACCCAAAAAGGCAAATTTAAGACAAAGTTTTTTTCAAATATAAATAGGTATCCCCGATTTTTAGGGCCTATTTATTGAAAAATCGAAATATTTTGCAAAATATATGTACTATGTATTGCATAATACAGATAAAAACATATATCTTTGCATCGTAAAAGAATAACAAATCAAACAAAAAAGGAATATGAAACGACTTTTCACTCTGCTGTTTGTGCTGATTATCGGCACCATGCAACTCTTTGCCGCCCGACAATCGGCCACCTCGGGACGGGTAGTCAACGCCCAAGGCGAGCCCATCGCCTTCGCCACGGTGGTACTGCTCGCAGGCGAAGAGCAGGTAGATGGCCTGGCCAGCGAGAGCGACGGCAGCTTCACGCTGACAGCCCCTGCGGGCCGCTACACCCTGCGCATCCAATATGTGGGCTACGAACCGCTTACGCGCGAAGTGGAGTTGCCCCAGGAGAGCGACCTGGGCGAGTTGATCCTCACCGAATCCTCGACCGAAATCGAAGAGGTAGTCGTCAAGGCGCAACTCATCCGCCGCGAGGCCGACCGTTTTGTGGTCGATGTAGCCAACTCGCCCGTAGCCGTCGGCAAGGACGGCGTGGAGCTCCTGAAGACCGCCCCGGGCGTGTGGATGCAGGAGGACGGGATCTCGATCAACGGCTCGGGAGGCACAAAGGTCTACATCAACGAGCGCGAACTGAAGATGGAGGGGGCCCAGCTGGTACAATACCTGCGTTCGCTACGCGCCGAAGATGTACAACGCATCGAGGTAGTACCCCAATCGGGAGCCGACTACGATGCCAACTCCTCGGCCGGTATCATCCGCATTACGCTCAAAAAGCGCCGCGACGACGGATTGATGGGATCGGCCTCCTACAACATTACTTATGGAAAGTATCAGACGATGCACAACCCCTACCTCACGCTCAACTACAACCGCGGAGGTTGGAACCTCTATGCCTCGGGGTGGGCTAACTTGGGCTCGCAGGAGGCCCTCTCGGAGGAGAAGACCGAGTACCTGCTGCGCGACATGTCGCTCGAGGCGAACACCCAAATGGAGGAGCAGGCGCGTTCGGCCGGAGGTAAAGCAGGCCTGGTCTACGACTTCAACCCGCGCCACTCATTGGGAGCCGAATTCGAGTATTGGCACAACGGCGACAAGGGCGAGACCCCCTCGACCACCCGCATCCGCCAGGGAGAGTTTTCGAGTTACAACGAGGGTATCTTCCGCACCCATTCCACGATCGACAACTACTCGGCCTCGCTGAGCTACATCTACCGCCTCGACACCCTGGGCTCCACCTTCAAAGTATTGAGCGACTACACCCACCGCTCCATTGGCGACCGTTCCGACAACGAGACCCACAAACACATGGCCGGCACGGTACGCGACTCACTCTACTATGAGCAGACCTCGAGCCAATACGATATCATTACGGCAACGGTGGCCCTCGACAAGGCCCTCTCGGCCAACTGGCGCATCAAGGGCGGGGCGAAATACACGCGCAACGAAACCTCGAACGATGCCCTCTATCGCGTGTGGGAGCAGGAGGCGTGGCGACCCAACAGCGTGGAGGATTACACGATCCGCTACACGGAAAACATCGGAGCCCTCTATGTGATCGCCTCGGGCTCCATCGGTCGCTTCTCACTCTCGGCCGGCCTGCGCGGCGAATACACCTACACCTCGGGGCGCGGAGAGAGTTTCGAGCAGGAGTACTTCTCGCTCTTCCCGAATGCACACCTCTCGTGGCGAATGGACAAGAAGGGCAAGCACTCGCTCGTGGGCTCCTACTCGCGCACGATCAACCGCCCCAACTTTTGGGACCTCACCCCCGCCCGTCAGGCCATCAGCGACTACTCCTACCAGACCGGCAACCCGGATCTGAAGCCCGCCTTCAACAACCAATACTCATTGACCCTGGTCATGTGGCATCGCTACTCGCTCACGGCCGGAGTGACGAACCAGACGGACGGCATCTCGCAGGTGGTGATCACCGACCCGCGTGACCCCGACATGCTGATCCTCACACGCCACAACATGCCCGACTACAATTGGTACTATGTAACCCTCTCGGCACCGGCACAGGTGACGAAGTGGTGGCAGTGGAACACGAACCTGAACTACATGTGCTTGGGAGAGCGCATGACGGCCGACTCACCGCTGCAACACCACCACAACCTGAACTGGTACAGTTCGATGACCTTCCAACTGCCCAAGAAGTTCATCCTCGAGTGCTCCTACAACGGCATGACCGGCATGGCGATCAGCAACATGAGTGTCGGCAGTTTCCACAGCCTGAACTTTTCAGTCAAGAAACGGCTGCTGAAGGATCGCCTGACCCTCACCCTCTCGGCCAACAATGTATTGGGCTTGACACAGGATATCACCGCCTCGCAACCCGATTTCCACCGCACCTACCGGATCCAACAGGCGTGGAGTGACCGCAGTTTCCGCTTCGGGATCAACTACAACTTCCAGGCCGGCAAGAGTTTCCACTCGAAATCCGTGGAGCGCGGCTCGGCCGAGGAGCAGAGCCGCATGTAAATGGGCTTCGCGGAGTAAAAAAGTTTCCATTTGCGCATTGCCCATTGCTCTTTTATTCGTACCTTTGCCCGACTTATGGCCGATTACAAGAACATAAACATTCGCAACAAGCGAGCAACCTTCGACTACGAGATTCTCGAAGAGTATATCGCCGGCGTGGTGCTGGTGGGTACCGAGATCAAATCGGTGCGCCTGGGCAAGGTGGCCCTGACCGACTCCTACTGCTACTTCAGCGACGGAGAGCTTTGGATTCGCGGGGTCAATATCGCCGAATATGCCTGGGGCACCTGCAACAACCACACCCCGAAACGCGACCGCAAGTTGCTACTGAACCGCAAAGAGCTCAACAAGTTGGAGCGATCGTTGCAGGATCGCGGCCTCACGGTGGTGGGTCTGCGCCTCTTCCTCAACGAACGAGGCTTGGTGAAGATCGTCATCGGCCTGGCCAAGGGACGCAAGTCCTACGACAAGCGCGAGTATCTGAAGGAAAACGATGCCAAGCGCGAGATGGATAAGGTAATGAAGAGTTACAGAAGATAAGCAAGATGGCACTGATTCTGCTGATAGAGACCGGCACCGACATCTGTTCGGTGGGCATTGCACGCGACGGCGAGTTGTTGTCGCTGCGCGAGAGCGACGAGGGGCGCGACCACGCCAAAAAGGTAGCCTGCTTTGTCGATGAATTGTTACGCGAAACGGGCGTGCAACCCGATGAGCTGGATGCCGTGGCTGTGGGCATGGGCCCCGGCTCTTACACGGGCTTGCGCATCGGAGTATCGTTTGCCAAGGGGCTCTGCTACGGACTCGAGAAGCCGCTGATCGCCATCGGATCGCTCGATGCCCTGGCAGCTGTGGCTCGCGAGGACTACGAGGCGGGAATTTTGGATATCGACGCTTGGGAGGGCGCACGCCTATGCCCCATGGTCGATGCCCGTCGTATGGAGGTCTACACCCAAATCTTCGATACGCAGGGGAGCCCCCTCACGGAGGTCTCGGCCGAGGTGATTGGCGAGGAGAGCTTCCTCGAATTCCGCCACAAAGAGGGACAACCACTGGTGATCTTCGGCAACGGAGCCGCCAAGTGTCGCGAACTGCTTCCCGATGCCCATTGGGTGCAGGTGGCCCCCTCGGCACGCGGCCTGGCACGTCCGGCGCAAGAGGCCTTCGATGCCGGAAAGTTTGAGGATGTAGCCTACTTCGAGCCCTTCTACCTAAAGGATTTCATCGTGATCCCGTCGAAGAAGAGGCCTCTCGTATAGCAAGAAAGCAACGGAGGCTGTGTCCGCAAAAGGGCGCAGCCTCCGCTTTATTCCAAAAGAAGAGAAACCATTAGAACAAAATATAGGCTATGGAATCAATCCTACTGTTTTTGCAGGAGTACCACCTGTTGGGGTTGGTGATCGGCATCTCGACCTTTCTGATCATCGGCCTGTTCCATCCGGTGGTGATCCAATGCGAATACCATTTCGGCACCGGATGTTGGTGGTGGTTTTTGCTGCTCGGTTTGGTGGGCGTGGGCTTGTCGATTTGGGTAGACAACATCCTCTACTCCACCCTACTCGGAGTCTTCTCCTTCTCCTCGTTTTGGACCATCAAGGAGATTTTTGACCAAAAGAAACGGGTAGAAAAGGGGTGGTTCCCTCGAAACCCGAAACGCCAACAAAAGTAAGCATAGAGAGATGATGACCATCGAAGGTTTGACCGTCGAATTTGGCGGCACCACCCTATTCAAAGATATTTCGTTTCAAATCAACGCCGGCGACCGCATCGCCCTGATGGGCAAGAATGGCGCGGGCAAGAGTACCCTGCTGAAGATCCTGGCCGGCGTGCGCAACGCCACGCGAGGCTCGGTGTCGGTACCCAAGGAGTGCGTGGTGGCCTACCTCCCGCAGCACCTGATGACCGAGGACGGACGCACCGTGCGCGAGGAGGCCTCGCAGGCCTTTGCCCATCTACTCGAGACCGAGGCCGAGATCAACCGCATCAACGAGGTACTGGGCATCCGCACCGACTACGAAAGTGAGGAGTACATGGCACTCATCGAGCGGGTAAGCGAACTCAGCGAAAAGTTCTACGCCATCGACATGACCCACTTCGAAGAGGATGTCGAGAAGACCCTCTTGGGCTTGGGCTTCAAGCGCTCCGACCTGGATCACCCCACGTCGGAGTTCAGCGGCGGATGGCGCATGCGCATCGAGTTGGCCAAGCTGTTGCTCAAGAACCCCGATGTGCTGCTACTCGACGAGCCGACGAACCACCTCGACATCGAGAGTATCCTTTGGTTGGAGAACTTCATCAAGAACTCCTCGAAGGCCGTGGTCGTGATCAGCCACGACCGTCGCTTCGTAGATGCCATCACCACGCGCACCATTGAGATCACCATGGGGCGCATCTACGACTACAAGGCCTCCTACAGCCACTACCTCGAACTCCGCAAGGAGCGTCGCGAACAGCAGCAGAAGCAGTATGAGGAGCAGCAGAAGATGATCCAAGAGACCAAGGAGTTTATCGAGCGCTTCAAGGGCACCTACTCCAAGACACTGCAGGTGCAGAGCCGCGTGAAGATGCTCGAGAAGTTGGAGATCATCGAGGTAGACGAGGAGGATACGTCGGCCCTACGCCTGAAGTTTCCACCCTCACCCCGCAGCGGATCCTTCCCGGTACAGGCCGACGGGGTCGGCAAGGCCTTTGGCGAGAAGCGGGTCTTCTCGAACGCCTCGTTTGTCTTGGAGCGTGGCGACAAGGTGGCCTTTGTGGGGCGAAACGGAGAGGGTAAATCGACCCTTGTGAAGTGCATCATGAACGAGTTGGACCACGAGGGCACCCTGACCCTCGGCCACAATGTCCAGGTGGCCTACTTCGCCCAAAACCAGGCCTCGCTGCTGGACGAGAACATCACCGTCTTCCAGACCATCGACGACATCGCCAAGGGGGATGTGCGCCTAAAGATCCGCGACATGCTGGGTGCCTTTATGTTCGGAGGCGAGGAGAGCACCAAGAAGGTGAAGGTACTTTCGGGAGGAGAGCGTACGCGCCTGGCCATCTTAAAGTTGTTGCTCGAGCCGGTCAACCTGCTGATCCTCGACGAGCCGACCAACCACCTCGATCTCAAGACAAAAGATATTCTCAAGCAAGCCCTGCAGGATTACGACGGCACCCTGATTCTGGTGAGCCACGACCGCGATTTCCTCGATGGCCTGGTGAGCAAGGTCTACGAGTTTGGCGATGGTCGCGTGCGCGAGCACCTCTGCGGCATCAACGAGTTCCTCGAAACCAAGCAATTGGAGCATTTGCAGGATATCGAGCGCAAATAACAAGAGGCATTGCATGCGGTGTCCGCACAAGAAGGGGCAGTCTTGAAGACTGCCCCTTCTTGTTCTTTTCACGGGTCAAGATCCGCCTACGCGGGTTGGTTTTCGGGAATCTCGAGTTGATAGGCATCGCGGTCGGCACCGCTCTCGAGGACGATGCGGCCGCAGGGGTGAAATCCGTGGCGCGCAAGGAGTCGCTGCATCGGAAGGTTTTGGCGATGGGTGTCGACGCGGATATTTTCAACGCTGCGACGAATGGACTCGGCAAAGCAAAAACGAAGAAACTCTCCCGCCAGGCCACGCCCCTTCATGGCAGGATCGACCACCAAGCGATGCACCACCCCATAGGGGGCCTCGTTGAGCCATTGCCCCTCGAAGATCGCGCGATAGGTGGGCTCGCCATCGAACGAAAGACAGCCCGTGAGCACCACCCTGCCCTCGCACTCCCCCACATAACTATTGCCACGCCGGACATCTTCCTCAAATACGGCGGGGGTGGGATAGCCGTCCTGCCACTGATCGATCCCGCGGGAGCGGAACCACGCCTGGGCGGCTGCGACCAACTCCATGATGCGCTCGATGTCGGCAGGGAGGGTTTTTCGAAAGGTTAGATTCATCGGATGGAATAACTTTTAAGTTCGCGTTGCAAGCTCTTCTCGCACCCTCCGACACACGCATCGAGCAGGGCATGGAATCGGGGCGAATGGTTGAAATGAACCGTGTGGCAAAGCTCGTGCAAGAGGACAAAGTCGCGCAAATGTTCGGGCAGAGTCATCAAAAAGAGACTCAACGAAAGGTTCCCTCGGGCCGTGCAACAGCCCCACTTGGTACGGGCGGCTCGAATCGTAACACGCCCGTAACGAAAGCCAAAACGGGCCGCCAACTCCGCGACACGCACCGGCAATTCGGCCTTGGCCTGCTGACGCAGGGCCTCAATCTCCTCTAAGGAGTAACGCTTGGAGGGATTGGCCGCCCGTCGCGCCTGCATCCGCTCGCGAGTCATCTCAACCCACGCCACCCGCTCCTCCAAAAAGGCGAGCACCCGCGCCTGACTCAGCCCCGAAGGGAAACTCAGACGCACCTCGCCCGAGGGCTTGACCGAGAGGGTCAGCCTGCGGGCCCGAGGATTTTGAGCCAAGGCTACCGACCCGAGGATCGGGTGTGTGTAATGGGAGGTCAAGGGCCGGCTATCCGATTCGCTGTCGAACCACCTCAAAGAGCATCACCGCAGCGGCCGCCGAGACATTGAGCGACTCGATGTGGCCGATCAAAGGGATGGCCAACTGCTCGTCGCAGAGTTTCAAGAGCTCCTTCGAGATACCCGTATCCTCCGAACCCATCACAATCACCGTAGGTTTGCGGAAATCGGCATCGTAGAGCAATTTGCGGCTCTTCTCGGTAGCGGCCACCACCTGAAAACCCTCCAACTGGAGTTGCTTGGCGGTGTTGCGCAACGAACCCACACGGCAGACGGGGATGGTGGTCAGGGCTCCGGCTGAAGAGCGGATGGCCTCGGCATTCACCGGGGCCGAATTCTTCAACGGGGTGATCAGGCCGTGGGCTCCGGCACACTCGGCCGAACGGGCGATGGCACCGAAGTTACGCACATCGGTTACTCCGTCGAAGAGGACGATGAGCGGGGTCTCATCCTCGGGCACACGCTCCAAAATATCCTGCAACTCCACATACTCGATGGCGGCAATCTGAGCCACCACGCCCTGGTGGTTGCCCTTGGTCAGGCGGTTGAGTTTCTCGACGGGCACCTCCTGCCAACGCAGGTGATGGCGCATGCAGAGATCCTTCAACTCCTGCATAAGCGGCCCCTCGGCCCCTTTGCGGATGTAGAGTTTTTCAATTTGCTTGCGTACCTCGATGGCCTCGGCCACGGGACGAATACCAAAAATCAGGTTGTTATCCATCTCTATACTATTGTTCTTCGGTTAATTCCAATTCATAACTCGTCTTCTCCCACTCGTGCATGAGCCGCTCGTATTGCGCCTTCAGGGCGTTGTAGGCAACGTAGTCGGCTTCGACATACTCCGTGGCGGCGGCCAACTTCTCGTCCCATGCGGCAATCTCCCGCTCCACCTCGGCCAACTCAGCCTCCACCGCCTCGACCGCCTTGCGGAGTTTGCGCACCTGCTTCTCCTGCTCCTTCTTCTGCTCGTAACTCAATTTGCCGGTCGAAGCCTCCTTCGGGGCGGCCGCCACGGCGGGAACAGCCTTGCGCTCCACCTCGCGCAACGACTCCAACTTACGCTTCTCGAGGAAGTAGTAGATGCCACCCAGGTACTCCTTCACTCCACCATCGCGGAACTCGTAGACCTTGTCGACCATACCGTCGAGGAATTCTCGATCGTGCGAAACCACGACCACCGTACCGTCGTACTTCAAGAGCGCACTCTTGAGGATATCCTTCGAACGCATATCCATGTGGTTCGTCGGCTCGTCCAAGACCAGCAGGTTGTGGGGCTCGAGCATCAGCGAGGCCAAGGCCAAGCGCGAACGCTCGCCACCCGAAAGCACCTTCACCTTCTTCTCAACATCCTCCCCACGGAAGAGGAAGGCACCCAAGATATCTCTCAAACGAGTACGAATGTCGCCCACGGCCACCTTGTCCAAGGTGTCGTAGACCGTGATCTCGCCATTCATCAGATCCTCCTGGTTCTGAGCATAGTATCCGATATTGACATTGGCCCCCAAACGGATCGAACCCTCGGTCGGGGTCAGTTGTCCGATCAGCATACGCGCCAAGGTAGTTTTTCCCTCACCATTACGCCCCACCAAGGCAATCTTGTCGCCCTTCGAGATGGTGAACTCGGCCCCGCTGAATACATGCTTACGACCAAACGACATCCCGAGCTCCTTCAACTCGGCCACCACCTGGCCCGAGCGGGGTGCCGGCGGGAATTTGATATTCAAGGTGGCCAAATCCTCCTCATCCACCTCGATGCGGTCGAGCTTCTCGAGCTGTTTGATGCGCGACTGCACCTGGTTCGACTTGGTGGGCTTGTAGCGGAACTTCTCGATGAACTCCTCGGTCTTTTCGATGAGTCGCTGCTGGTTCTCGTAGGCAGCCAGCTGCTGCTCCCTGCGCTCGGCGCGGAGCTCCACGAATTTCGAATAAGGCACCTTGTAGTCGTAGATCTTGCCGAGCGAAAGCTCCACGGTGCGGTTCGTCACATTGTCCAAAAAGGCTCGGTCGTGCGAAATGACAAGCACCGCTCCGTTGTAGTTCTTCAGGTACTCCTCCAGCCACTGAATCGACTCGATGTCGAGGTGGTTCGTCGGCTCGTCCAACAAAAAGATCGAAGGACGACGCAACAGCAACTTCGCCAACTCGATACGCATACGCCAACCGCCCGAAAATTCACTCGTGGCACGCCCGAAATCCTCGCGCCGAAAGCCGAGGCCCAGCAGGGTCTTCTCGATGTCGGCATCACGCGTCTCGCCGCCCAGGATGTGGTAGCGGTCGTTGGCATCGTTCAGACGGTGCAGCAGTTCAGCATAGGCCTCCGACTCGTAGTCATCACGCTCGCCGATCTCCAAGGTCAGCCGCTCAATCTCGGCCTCGAGCCGGAGCACCTCGTCAAAGGCCTTGGCCGTCTCCTCCGCCAGGGTGGTGGTATCGGCCACCTTCATCTGTTGGGGGAGGTAGCCCACCGTACAGTCAGCATTCTTCGTTACGGCGCCCGATGTGGGCTGCTGATCGCCGATAATCAGGCGCAACAAGGTGGTCTTACCCGCTCCGTTCTTGCCGACCAGACCGATGCGGTCCTTCGGGTTGATCAAAAACGAGATATTATCGAAGAGGGTCCACCCTCCGTAGCTGACCGTAAGGCTATCGAGCGAAATCATTGAATTGGCTTATGGGTTTTATTGTGTAGGATCGGGGCGTTCTACTCAAAGGTTGAAAACCTACGCCTCCAAAATCTTGATAATCTCCTCCTCGGGCGAGGGAGCCTTGAAGACGGCGCTTCCGGCCACCAGGGCCTCGGCTCCGGCATCGAAGAGCTCACGGGCATTCTTCGACGAGACCCCACCATCAACCTCGATCATCGCCTTCGATCCAGTCTGCTCGATGAGTCGCTTCAGCTCGGCCACCTTCTCGGTCGAGCCCTCAATGAAACTCTGGCCTCCGAATCCGGGCTCTACGGACATCACAAGCACCAACTCGATCTGCGGCAACCACTCACGCAGCGACTCCACGGGGGTCTTGGGCTTGATCGAAATACCGGCTTTGGCTCCGGCCTTGTGGATCAGATCGATGCACTCCTGCACCTTGTCGGTGGCCTCGATATGAAAGGTAACATAGTGGGAACCAGCCTTCACAAAACGCTCCACATACTTCTCGGGCTCGACAATCATCAGGTGGGTGTCAATCACCTTCTCGGTCGCCTTCGTAATGGCAGCCAGCACCGGGAAGCCGAACGAAATGTTGGGGACAAAGACGCCATCCATCACATCAATATGGAACCACTCGGCACGGCTGCGGTCGATCATCTGCGTGTCGCGCTCCAGGTGGCCGAAGTCGGCCGAGAGCATCGAAGGGGATACAATACGAGTCATTATTTTCGGACTTTAAGGTTTTTAGGTTGTTTTATCTTACAAAGGTAAGAAATAATTAGGAATTCGGCGTAAGGAACCCCGATTTTTTTAATCCCCGGCGTAGCCTCCCACCGAAAATCCTCCTCGCACCTGCAAAAGGGGCAGGGTCGGGGGAGTGCATCCGGTGAAGGACGCACGGTGTGCAAACAGAAAATAAACAGAAAGATGGTACCCGAGGGTACTTCGAAAGATAAAAGAATTAGTTACCTTAACCCAACCCTACCTGCGCCCAAAGAGAACAAATTCAGTGCCAAAAACAACAAGCCGCAGCAGTTGGAAGAGTGATTACAACAGGAGGCGGTCGACCTTTTTGGCGAGTTGAACCTTGGCCGAGTTGAGCATCGAGAGGCGTTGCAAGATATCGGTGAGCTGCTCCTCGGTGAGT
>CAJGDL010000014.1 GCA_904502075.1 uncultured Alistipes sp. | reverse complement strand
ATCCTTGAGTGCACAGAGCAGAAGGAGAGCGGCGTTGCAGGTATGTCGCGTTACGTCACCACGAAGAACAAGAAGAACACGCCCGATCGTCTGGAGCGTAAGAAGTACAACCCCTATCTGAAGCGTGTAACCGTACACCGCGAGATTAAATAACATTAGTGCAATATGGCAAAGAAAGTAGTTGCAACCCTTAAAACGGGTACCGGTAAGCAGTACACCAAGTGTATCAAGATGGTTAAGTCGGAGAAGACGGGTGCTTACATCTTCAAGGAGGCAATCGTTCACAACGACGAGGTAAAGGATTTCTTCGCTAAGAAGTAATCGGTATTTAAGAGCATTTCTTAAATACAAAGGGCTGTCAAAAATCTGACAGCCCTTTGTATTTTTTATTTTATGCGGTAAATTTCGCCTCTCCTTGTCGGCCAAAAAGGGGTAGTACGCCAAGTACAGCCCATCTTCGCCAGCCTGCGGTCGAGTCGAAATTTCCTCGCCCAAAATAAAAAATCGGGGACGGGGTGCGGTAAATTTCCCCTCTTCTTGTCTGTCGAAAATGGGCAGTACGCCGAGTACAGCCTTCTGCGGTCGAGTCGAAATTTCCTCGCCTAAAATAAAAAACGGAGGGGATAAAAAGTCACTACCGGGTCGGTCTTGTCCGACCCGGTAGTGAAAAACCTCGTCATTGCGAACTTTTGCATTTTAGGGGTTGTCGGAAAGTGATGGGAAGTCATGCAAAAGTGTGGCAATCTACCGCTTACCGAAAACCGAGGCTTGCCTCAAACAGCCCAATAGACCGGGCGGTACGCCGAGTACAGCCTCCTGCGGTCGAGTCGAAATTTCCTCGCCCAACCGGGTGGGTTAAAAATTATTTGCGAAATTTAGCGCGCAAATAGAGGAAGATGTGGTTGCTGTCAAAAAAATTTGTATATTTGGGGTGCAAAATCGGTGCTTACGAAACTTTGTCCGGACAAAATGATTTTAACGGCATGGTTGTTAGGTGGTTAAGTAAAACGAGATTGCAACCCGAAAATCGGAAAATAGAAAACCCATACTGATTTATGAGTGAACTCTACACCATTATCGTTGTTATTCTCGGCATTTTGGCCCTTTCGGGGCTTTTTGTTGGTGTGACGAATGATGCCGTGAACTTTTTGAACTCGGCCATCGGCTCCAAAGCGGCCTCCATGCGTACCATTCTGTTGGTAGCCTCGGTGGGTATTATCATTGGCGTTGTTACCTCGAGTGGCATGATGGAGGTGGCGCGAAATGGCATGTTCAATCCCGCCCTCTTCTCGTTCCACGAGGTGATGATTCTCTACCTGGGCGTGATGTTTGCCAACGTCATCCTGCTCGACCTCTACAACTCGTTGGGGCTCCCCACATCGACCACCGTATCGCTGATCTTCTGTCTGTTGGGTTCGGCCATCGCCGTCTCGATCTTCAAGATTACGGGCAGCGATATGCTGACCATCGGTAGCTTGAGCGAGTTTATCAATACTTCGCGCGCGTTGGGTATCGTCTCGGCCATTCTCCTTTCGGTGGTGATCGCCTTTACCTGTGGTACGATTGTGATGTACCTCTCGCGTGCCCTCTTCTCGTTCCGCTATACGGCCATGTTGCGTAAGTTGGGAGCGATGTGGTGCGGTATTTCGCTCACGGCCATCGTCTATTTTGCCCTCTTCAAGGGATTGAAGGGCATCTTGGCCGGCCATCCCTTCATCGAGTTTGTCAACCACCATCTCTTTCTCTCGCTGGTGGTCTGCTGGGCCTTCTGTTCGCTCGTTCTCTTCTTCCTGCAGCGACTCAAGATCAACATCCTGCGCATCACGATCCTTTCGGGTACCTTTGCTCTGGCCCTGGCCTTTGCGGGTAACGACCTGGTGAATTTCATCGGTGTCCCTGTAGCCAGCTTCGATGCTTATCAGATCGCTTCGAAGGCCGGAACGACCGAGATGATGATGGGGGCCCTGAACGAAAATGTGCCGGCCAACTTCTTTATCCTGCTCTCTGCCGGCCTGGTGATGATCCTCACCCTTTGGACCTCGAAGAAGTCGATGAATGTAAGTAAGACCGAGCTTTCGCTCTCGTCGGCCCAGGACGAGGGGGGTGCCGGCTACAACTCCTCGGCCTTTTCGCGCACGCTGGTGCGTGGTGCCTTGAATATCGGTAATGCCCTGGAGTCGGTGGTTCCCAAGCGCATCCGCAAGAAGTTGGCCACGCGCTTCGAGTACGAGGATATCGAGCACAGTGGTTCGCCCTACGATATGATCCGTGCCACGGTGAACCTCACGACGGCCGCCATGCTTATTTCGTTGGCCACCTCGCTGAAGCTCCCCCTTTCGACCACCTATGTGTGTTTCATGGTGGCCATGGGCTCCTCGTTGGCCGATAAGGCGTGGGGACGCGAGTCGGCGGTTTATCGTATCACGGGTGTGATGACCGTCGTGATGGGATGGTTTGTTACCGCCCTCGGAGGCTTCCTGATCGCCTTGGCTGTGGGGCTCGTGCTCATCTACGGTGGTACGATCGCCATCGTTGTCACTACGATCCTTTGTGGCATTATGCTCTACCGCAGCAATTTCAAGAAGAAGCCGAAGGAGGAGGTGGCTGAAAAGCGCCAAAAGCCCGAGACTTCGGAGGAGATTCTCCAGTCGCTGAGCGAGGAGGTCTGCACCACCATGGTCTCGGCCACGCGCATCTATGACCGTACCCTCTTGGCTGTCTTCAAGGAGAATCGCAAGGTGCTGCGCGAGATGACTCAGCAGGCCCAGGAGCTCTACCAACTCTCGAGCGACCGCAAGTATTCTCTGATGATGACCCTGCGCCGTCTGCAGAAGGGCGATATCGACACGGCCCAATACTATGTGCAGGTGGTGGACTACCTCAATGAGATGACCAAGGCGTTGTTGCACATCACGCGTCCGGCCTATGAGCATATCGACAACAACCACGAGGGCCTCTCGAAGGAGCAAACCGAGGATTTGATGCACATCAATGACGAGGTAGAGTCGATCTACCGCCAGATCGAGATGATGTTGCGCCTGGGTAACTTCTCGGAGATTGACCGTGTGCTGGCTATGCGCGACAACCTCTTCGAGACGATTGCCGATGCCATTAAGTCGGAGTTGGAGCGTATCAACACCTCGTCGTCGAACACCAAGGCCTCGTTGCTTTACCTTACGATCCTCACCGAGACCAAGAACATGATTCTCCAGTCGCGTAACCTCCTGAAGTCGCAACGCTACTTTGTGGAGCACTCGGGCGTGCAGATCAACGCGAAGTTGAAGATGAATTAGCGATCGGCTTCGGGGGCGAGTTGGTGCTTCTTCCGAGTCTATTGATAAAAGAATAGCGAACCCATGGGTTCGCTATTCTTTTTTAGACCTTATCGGGTGTTGGCATTAGGGCTCGCTCATTACCCGTCCCTGGTGTTCGATGCTCTCGTTGTGGATGGCGTCGAGCACCGTGCGCAGGAACTCCTTGCTGAGTTGCAATTCGTCGCTGCGAGCCACGATACGCTCCACCACCTCGGCCCAACGCTCGCGCTGGAGGATCATCACATCATTTTCGCGTTTGATGCGGCCGATGCGATCGGCCACGCGCATGCGGCGGCTCAGCAGATCGAAGATCTCGGCATCGAGTTGGTCGATCTCGGAACGGCAGGCGGCCAATGTGCGTACAAAGGCGGCATCGTGGCTGCATTCCGAACGCCAGGTGATCCCGTCGAGCAGACGGCCCAGGCTCTCGGGCGTAATCTGTTGGCGGGCATCGCTCAATGCCGCATCGGGGTTGCAGTGGCTCTCGATGATCAGGCCGTCGAAGTTGAGGTTGGCTGCCTGTTGGGCCACCTCTTGAAGCAGTTCGCGACAGCCACAGATATGCGACGGATCGCATAGCAGAGGCAGGGTGGGGAAACGTCGGCGCATGTCGAAGGCCAAGTGCCACATCGGATCGTTGCGAAGGTGCCAATGGTTTGAGGTCGAGAAGCCGCGATGGACCAATGCGATCTGGGCAAGAGGAACTCCGGCTTTTTGGAATCGCTCCACGGCTCCGGCCCAAAGTTCAATATCCGGATGCATTGGGTTCTTGATCAGCACCCAAAGTCCGCTTCCGGCTACGGCATCGGCAATCTCCTGTACCAAGAAGGGGTTTACCGTGGTGCGGGCCCCGATCCAAACCCCATCGAGCCCGTGGCGCAAGACCCCCTCGACATGGCGGGCGGCGGCAACCTCGGTTACTATCGGCAGTCCGGTACGCGCCTTTGCCTCGGCAAGCCATTTCAATCCACAATCACCCACCCCCTCGAACGAATCGGGGCGGGTACGCGGCTTCCAAAGGCCGGCACGCAGGAGATCCACGCAGCCCAAACGAGCCAACTGCTCGCAGGTTGAAAAGAGTTGTTCGCGGCTCTCTGCGCTACACGGCCCGGCGATGATTAGGGGGCGTTTTCCGCTTGGTAGGAGGGTGGAAGGGGTCATGCCTTATCGAAAAAGTTGGGGAACGAACTCCGAGAGGTAGATGCGCCAGTTGCGCCAGGTGTGGCCACCGTCGCTTTGACGGAAGGTGTAGGGGAAGGCCATCTCGTCGAGCAGGGCGCGGTAGTTCTTGTTGTGCTCCCAAAGGAAATCATCCTCGCCACAGGCGATCCAATAGAGTTTCAGGCCATTGCGCTTTTGCTGTTCGAGGCTCCCTTCGAAGTCGTCGTAGACGGGCGAATTGACAGCCCGCTCGGGTCGGATGGCGGCCGAGAAGAGCCCCACATAGTCAAACATGTCGGCGTAGTAGCGCGAGATGTGGAGGGCGTGGAATCCACCCATCGATAGGCCGGCAATGGCACGCCCGGACTTCTCTGCGCGGGTGCGGTAGTGGGTGTCGATGTAGTCGATCACATCCTGGAATGACTCCTCGAACGACCCCTCCATCGTGCGGGGCAGGCGTGTGGTGGGCTTGTAGAGTCCCTGGGTGGTCTCTCCCGGGGCCGCCTGCAAGGCGGCATTGCCGTTGGTCATCACCACAATCATCTCACGGGCTTTTCCCTGGGCGATCAGGTTGTCGAGGATTTGGGCCGCACGTCCCAGCGAGAGCCAGGCCTCCTCGTCGCCTCCCATGCCATGCAAAAGATAGAGCACCGGATATTCGCGCTCGGAATCTTCGTAGCCCGCGGGGGTGTAGACCGAAAGACGGCGCGAGGTGTCAAGCGTGGGCGAGGGGTACCAGCAGCGGGTTACCGAGCCGTGGGGCACCTCTTGCACCCCGTAGAGGTCGCCCTGTCCGCCTCCGACCAGAAAGATGTTGGTGAGCGATGCGATGTCGCGATTCAGGTAGACATTGTTGGGGTCGGTAACGCGCAATCCATCCACTAAAAAGGAGTAGCTGTAGAGTTCCGATGCGAGCGGTTGGGTCGTGTACTCCCAGAGGCCGCCCTCACCGCGTTGCATCGCAGCCACCCCGGCCGCCGACTGCTCCCCTTTCGGGGTCATCACCCGTCGCGGGGGGAGGAAGTCGCCCGTCAGCTCCACCTTTTGGGCCGAGGGGGCAACGAAACGGAAGGTAACCGAGCCATCGGTGTGGACCTCGGGTGAGGTGATCTCGGTATGGCTCCAAAGGGCCTCTTGGGCTCCGACCGTGAGGGCCGTCAGGAGAAAAATCAGCAGGATCGAAAACTTTTTCATGAGATTTCGGGTTTTACGGTTTTTTGTGATTTGTTATCGCAGCGCGTGAACGGTTAATATTGAAAGGTGCTTCCTCCGACAAATTCGCGCAGGACGGAGGTGGGCGGAATATCTTTCAGGTCGTAAATCGGCGTAAAATTGTCGAGGAATTGCAGAAGGCGTTGGGCCTCATCGTACTCGGGAACGGTGTCGGGAACCTCGCGCAGAATCGGCTCGGCCAGAGGACGCAGTACCGAGAGTTCGTAGAAGAGCGAGGTGTTGAACATCACATCGGCATTCTCCTGGTAGGGGAAGATGTGTTTCTCCTCGCCGTGGCGTACGCTCCCCCAGCGGGCCAAGGTCGAACGGGCATTGCTTCCGCGCTGCACATAGTCGCGTGTCATGCGGCGCAACAGGCGGTTGTCGGAGGTGGCGATGCGTGAGAGGTTGTCCATCGAGATCGAGGTGAAACACGAGGCGTAGATCGAAAACTTCTGCTCCTTCGGAATCGAGGGGGTCAGGCGGGGATTCAAGCCGTGAATGCCCTCGACGATCAGAATCGACCGCTCGTCGAGTTGCAGCGGCTCCTCGTGCCATTCGCGCAGGCCGGTGATGAAGTTGTAGCGCGGAATGGTTACGGCCTTGTCTTGGAAGAGCTCCTCGAGGTGTTGATTGAAGAGTTCGAGGTCGATCGCCTCGAGGGCTTCGTAGTCGTAGTCGCCCTTCTCATCGCGCGGGGTACGCTCGCGATCCACAAAGTAGTCGTCGAGCGAGATGATGTGCGGATTGAGTCCAAGGACTTGCAACTGCACGGTCAGTCGTTTGGCGGTCGTGGTTTTGCCACTCGAAGAGGGGCCCGAGATCAAAACGAGTCGGGTGCCGTGGGTCTCGTTGGCGGCGTAGATGCGGTCGGCAATCTTCGAGAGGCTTCGTTCGTGTACCGCCTCGGCAATACGCACCATCTCGGCGGTGCGCCCCTCCAGGATACGGTGGTTGATCTGTCCCACGGTGGCTACGCCCAACAATTCGTTCCAGCGCTTGTAGTCGTGGAAGATGTCAAACATCTTCTCCTGCATGGTGTTGCTATGTACCCGATCGGGGTCGGTACGCAGGGGTAGGGCCAGGTGGAAGCCGTTGAAGCAACGCTTCAGGGCAAAGAGTTTTACATAACCCGAAGAGGGGGCCAACGGCCCGTAGAAGTAGCCGATGGCATCGTCCATCGTGTAGAGGGTGCTATAAAGACGCGGCCGGGAGTCCAATAGCGGCAGTTTGTCCTCGAATCCCTCGCGCAGGTAGAGCTCGCGCAGTTCGGAGGTGAGCAGACTGCGTCGTTTGATCGGGAAGTCGGCTTCGGTGATCTGTCTCATGCGCAGCTCCAAGGCGGCAATCTCATCGTCCGAGATCAGGGGCATCCCCTCCACTTCGCAATAGAATCCGCTCTGACCGAGCGAGTGGCGAATTCGCAGAGAGTGTTCGGGCCACAGGTCGCGTACCGCCTTTTGTAGAATAAACCAGACGGTGCGTTGGTAGAGACGAAAACCGGCAAACGAGCCGATGTCTACGAAACGGAGTGTTACGGGATGGTAGATGCGGTAGGAGAGCTCTTTGAGCCGGTTGTTGACAAAGGCGGCAAGCAGAGGTCGCCCATCGTTCGCCGAAATGGTGGCGGCCACCTCGCTCAAAGGGGTTCCCACGGCTACTTCGTGTCTTTGCCCATCGTTCTCGCAGATGATGGAGATCAGGTCGTTGGTCTTCATAAAAATTCGTATTGCTTGGTAAAGTTACGAAAAATTCCTATCTTTACAAGGTAGTTTAGAACAAAAAGCCATGAATAGAGCCTTTTTATACCTTTTATCGGCACTCTTCGCCCTCTCGATGATCGGAGTGGCAGGGTGCAATGAGCCCCCGCGCGAGGTGGTTATTCTCTCGACCAATGACATCCATGCCCAGATTGACCGTTTCCCTGAATTGGCCACTGCCGTAGCGCGGTGTCGCGATACGGCCCAGGTGATTTTGGTGGATGCCGGTGACCGCTGGACAGGAAACGCCTATGTCGATTTGGCGGAGGATCGTCGTCCGATCATTGATCTGATGAACCACTTGGGCTACGATCTGGCCATCCTCGGCAACCACGAATTTGATGCGGGACAGGCTTTGTTGGAGCGTGTGGCGGGGATGATGGAGTTTCCGCTCATCTGTGCCAATCTCGAGAGTCCCGAAGGGGCCGAATTGAAGGGATTTGACGCTTCGCGTAAGATTCAGCGCGGAGGAATCTCGGTGGGATTTACGGGGGTGGTGACCAACTATGGCCCCAACAACCATCCCGATGGCCACGATGCGATCTTCGAGGGGCTCACCTTCCGCGATGCGGTGCAGACGGCTGTAGAGAGCGCGGAGCTGCTCGATGCCTGTGATGTGCGCGTAGCCATGACCCATGTGGGGCTGGAGCGCGACCGAGAGATTGTCGCGGCAACCTCGGCCTACGACCTGATTATCGGCGGCCATAGCCACGACCGCACGAACGAGCGGGTGGGTCGGACGCTGATTACCCAAACGGGCAAGAATCTGAAATTTGTGGGTGCCACGACAATTCGTATGGACGCGGAGGGCCTGCCCGAACTCTCCTACCGCGAGGTCTCGTTGGCCGATTATGAGCCGGACCCCGTAGTGGCCGGCATGGTCGCTACGATTAAGGAGAATCCTGCTCTGCAACGATCTGTGGGCGAACTTGCCACGACGGCGGGGCGTACCGATTTGTGCTACCTTTTTGCCGAGAGCATCCGTTGTGAGGCCCAGGCCGAGATTGGTATCTACCACTACGGCGGAGTGCGCCTCGACTCCTTGGCTGCAGGAGGTGTTGCGTTGGTCGATATCTACAATTTGGAGCCTTTTCAATCGAAGATCAGCCTGCTGGAGATGACCCCGGCTCACTTGCGTACGATGATTATTGCCAAGTTCAACGATACGGTAAAGCCCTCCGAGGCCCACTGTATTGACCTCTTTGCCACGATCCCCTACGAGGTGATCACCGATGGCAATGATGCCGTAGATGTTTGCTTCCCAACCCTCAAGGAGGGGAAGAGTTACCGCGTGGCCTTGGGCGACTACATCTTTAAGACTTACAAGGAGGTGCAGGGAGAAAATGGAACCACGACCGACCTCTTGGTAACCGATGCACTACTCAAGAGCCTCTCCCGTGAGGTTTATGAGCCACTCGGGTCTGTGTTGCAAACCATTCGATAGACAAAAAAGTGTGGCGGAGTTTTCTCCGCCACACTTTTTTTTGTCATCTGCCTCTTTACTTGCCAATGGGGACCGAGAGACCGAAAGTGAGGTTCATGTTGCTTTGGTGAATCGGAATCCACTGCGGGTTCTTCTTCGAGAGGAGAATGTCGGTACCTACGAAGAAACTGATGAATCTCGGGCAGAGGTTCAAGGCAAGACCTACGGCCTGCGAACTGTTGTTTACCAGCGAGTAGCTTCCCGTAATGTGGAGCCAATCCAGCGGGCGGAAGTTGGCCGAGAAGGTGACATTGTGGAGCGTGTTGTACTCGCGGAACTTGGCCTGGTAGAAGAGACCCAGACCGATGCGGCGGTCGAGGAAGTTGTATTCGCCTCCCACGTTGATCGAGGCGCGCAGGGCCTTGGTGATTCCTCGGCTCTCCTGAACGTCGAACTCCAACTCGTCGAGGTTGAATTCGGGGTGTACGGCATTTCCGTTTTCATCGGTCTCCACCCCCGTGAAGAGGATTTGGTGATCGACGCGGCCGATCGAGGAGGCCGATTTCGTCCAACACATCATGCCGATGTCGTTGACCGAGGCCGAGAGGCGTAGGTGGTCGTCGAGCAGTGTCCACTCGGCACCCACGTCAAACCCGAAACCGTAGCCGGCCGGAGCCTTGAAGTTGTTGGCGAGTTCGGCCATGTCGTAGACTACGCGACCATCCTGGAGGGTCTTGGTGGCAGGCATCAACCCCGAGAACTCCATGTTTCCCACAGCGTGTGCCGACCAGCTATCTTCGCCAAGACGGGCGTCGAATTGCTCGAAATTCATCGCACCTCGGGCCAAACCAAAGAGCACTTTGGCGCGTACGCCCAAGTAGAGTTCGTCGACGATCGGGAAGGTGTAGCTGAAGGCCGCCTCGGCGTAGCTCTCAAGCGAGAGACCCAGGTTGGCGATGTTGGCCGAATTGCCGTTCTTCATGAAGTCGAAGAGTTCGTAGGGGAAGCGTGAGTCAAGGTCGGCACGCAGGTTGAGTTCGGCGCTCCAAAAGTGGTGGCGTTTTTGGGTGTAGGCACCAAAGCCGATTAGGTTCATGTGAACTCCCATGCCGATCGTATTCATGGGGTTAAGATCCTCGAGTACCAACGAAGCGGGGACGCTTCCCGAGAAGAGGGTCGTCAGCGAGCCGCTGGGGGTGGGGTAGAGGATGTCCGAGAGGGCGAGGTTGCCCTCGGTGCCAACTTGAATGGCGCCGATTCCGGGGATGTTGACGTAGCCGCGTTCGGTTGTGAAGGCCGGATTCCATCGGCTGCGCAGCGGGGTGCCGTCCATAAAGTAGGTCGAGGGGTTTTGTGCCGTAGCCGAAAGGGCTGCAACGACCATCGTAAGCAGGAGATATATTCGTTTCATAAGGCTTCTTGTTTTGGGGTGGGGTTACAATTTCAAGGCGCCGGTTTTACGCAGCATCAGGTGGATGTGCACTTCGCTCTTCTCGTCCAAGCCCTGGTTCGGGTAGTAGCGTGAGATGCGGATCGGCATCGTCAAGGTGGTGCCGGCAAAGATTGTTTGCACATCTTCGATGTAGAGGCGCTTCTCCTCGATGGGGTAGACCTCGTGGGTTACGCGCAGCGGCCCCAGGTCGATATCCGTTCCGTCAAGGTGAGGATCGATCAAAAGATAGAAGGGGAATTCGCTGTCGATTGTGCCATAGAGGTAGAGGGCATTGATTGCGGGCTCCGTTCCCCTGGGATCAAGGTTGTCAATGAGCATCTTCTCGATATCGGAGCCCAAGCCCAGGTTGCCGATGTCGTAGACCACATCCTTCACTTGCATCTCGGTCAGGTGGTGTTCGGCGACCAGGCCAATCGATTGGGAGATCTCCGTACGGATCGCCTCATCCAGGAAGAGGTCGCCAATCAGAGTGGCCGCCTCCTCCGCCGAGGCATTTTCGATCTCGCGAACCACCTCCGAGGGGAGGTTGGTGGGCAGCACCGAGATAAACTCTTCGCGGTACTTGGTGGCAAGCAGCGTGCAGACATCGATTCGCTTCTGCTCCGATACGGCCATCTCGTCGAAGAGGGCATTGAGGATGGATTGCAGGTAGGCAGAGTCCTCCTGCAGGAGGAGCACCTCCACAAACTCGGCTTCGCCGGGCAACTCGGAGGGGAGCCAAATGTCGGCCTCCTGGTAGGTGGAAATGATGTCCGAATCTTCGCTGTCGCTCTCCGAGATCAGTTGCTCGGCCGTGAGCGTGATGTGGGCGAGAGGCATTCGGAACTCGCTGGAGTTGTTGCCGATGGCTACATCGTCGCCCTCCACCTTTGAGAGGTCGTAGCTTTCGTCGATGCAGGCCACGGCCCCCATCAGCACAAACAGAAAGATAAAAAATCGCTTCATAACATTAAGGTATTAGAAGGTTGGTAGTTTTCGGAAGATGATTTCGATTTACAAATATAACAAAAAATAATGAGGGTTGACCATTTCCTGCGGTAAAACTCGTGAAAATTTGCTACATTTGCCAAGAGAAGAGCCCGATGGAACCACTCACCACACTATCACTCAAGGAGCAGGTGGCCCTGCTGCCCCTCTCGCCGGGGGTTTACCAGTTTGTCGATCGAACCGGTACGGTGATCTATGTCGGCAAGGCCAAGTCGCTGCGCAAGCGGGTGAGCTCCTACTTCGTGCAGAGCAAGGAGCACTCGGCCAAGGTGCGGGTGTTGGTCAAGCAGATCGTGGAGATTCGCCACATCGTCGTTGAGAGCGAAACCGATGCCCTGCTCCTGGAAAATTCGCTCATCAAGAGCCTCCAACCTCGTTACAACATCCTTCTGAAGGACGATAAGACCTACCCCTGGATCGTGGTGCGCAACGAACCCTTTCCGCGGGTGCAATCCACGCGCCGCCTGTTGCGCGATGGGTCGCAGTATTTCGGTCCCTACGGCTCGATCTCGATGCAACGCAGCCTGCTGGAGTTTATCCGCGAGGTGATACCGTTGCGTACCTGCGCCTTGAATCTCTCGCAGGAGGCCATCGCTCGAGGCCGGTACGGGGTCTGCCTTCAGTACCACCTTGGCAACTGTAAAGGGCCCTGTGTCGGAGGGCAATCTCCCGAGGAGTATCGTGCCGATATTGAGCTCGTTACCTCGATCCTGAAGGGTGATCTGCGCCCCGTGCGTAGGCACCTTGAGCGCGAGATGATGCAGGCGGCCGAGGCCCTGAAATTCGAGGTGGCGCAACGCTACAAGCTGCGTCTCGATGCCTTGGATAACTACTCGGGTAAATCGGTGATCGTGAGTGCCAAGATCGGCGACCTGGATATCTTCTCTCTGCTCCTGGACGAGGAGACTGCCTACTGCAATTTCGTGCGTCTGCGCCACGGCTCGATTGTGGGGGTGCAGACCATGCGCCTCTCGGTGGGTATCGAGAGTAGCCCCGAAGAGCTTCTGACGCTCGGCATACAGTATGCCGTGGAGAGCCTCTCGCAGGGGGAGTTGGCGCGCGAGGTGGTGGTCCCTTTTCTCCCCTCGACCACGCTCCTCTTCGATGGGGTGGTTTTCACTGTTCCGAAGAGGGGCGAGAAGCTCGAATTGCTCCAATTCTCCGAGAAGAGTGCCCGCATCTACCGCGCCGAACAGCTTAAAAACCTTGAGATCAAGAACCCCGATCGCCATGCCGACCGCCTAATGGCGGCCATGCAGCGCGAATTGCACCTGGATCGAGAGCCTCGTCACATCGAGTGCTTCGACAACTCCAATCTACAGGGAACCCACCCCGTGGCCTCGTGCGTGGTCTTTCGCAATGGTAAGCCCTCGCGCAAGGAGTATCGCCACTTCAACATCAAGACGGTGGAGGGGCCCGACGACTTCGCCTCGATGCGCGAGATCGTCTACCGTCGCTACTCGCGCTTGCTGGAGGAGGGGGCTGAATTGCCCGACCTGGTAATTGTCGACGGCGGCAAAGGGCAACTATCAAGTGCCTACCAGATTCTCTGCGAGTTGGGTATTGCCGACCGTGTGCCGATTGTCGGCCTGGCGAAGCGCATCGAGGAGGTCTTCTATCCCAACGACCCGATGCCCTATTACCTTTCGCGTACGGGAGAGCCCCTGAAGGTCGTCTGCCACATTCGCGACGAGGCGCACCGCTTTGGTATCACCTTTCACCGTCAAAAGCGAAGCAACGACTTTATTCATAGCGAGTTGGAACTTATCGAAGGGGTCGGGGTTAAGACCATCTCGACGCTGCTAAAACATTTCCGCACCGTATCGAAGGTGAAGGCTGCCCCCTTGGAGGAGCTTTCCGCTCTGATCGGCCCCGCCAGGGCCAAGAAGGTGAAGTGTTATTTCAGCGAGGAGAACACCCCGCGTTAAGGTTTGATGAGCCCTCGACTTCGGTTCGGATGCCCTTCATTATGCGCTCTTTTTGTGCGATCTGCGCTAAAAAAGCGTTATTTTTCCTTTGTAGCACATTTTTTTTGCATGAAATTTGGGAGTTTGCCAATTTATTTCTACATTTGCACTCCCGATTCAAGGTTTGCCCGGATGGCGGAATCGGTAGACGCGTTGGTCTCAAACACCAATGTCAGCAATGACGTGCCGGTTCGACCCCGGCTCCGGGTACTGAAGGAGAAGTTCAGAGATGGACTTCTCTTTTTTTGTTTTGCACGCGAACAAAGACCGTAGGTCGGCCATTGTTGGATCACCGTAATGTCGTCATCCCGAGGAGCCGCAGGCGACGTGGGGATCTTTTTATGGGCGACGAGTGAACTCCCCCTCTAAGGTAGAGGGGGGGTGCGAAGCACCGGGGGCGTGTGTCCCAACCACATACTCCTCCGCCACTTCGTGGCACCTCCCCTCGCCGCAAGGGAAAAATAATTTTGAATTTTGAATTTTGAATTTTGAATTATTTTCTACCTTTGTATTATGATTCGCATCTCGCTCATCATCGCCACCTACAACCGTGCTGAGGCCCTGATCAAGGCCTTGGAGTCGGTCGTACGGCAAACGCTGCCCGCCGAGCAGTGGGAGTGCGTTGTGGTGAATAACAACTCGACGGATCAGACCTCGGTGCAGTTTGCCGACTTTGCCTCGCACCATTCGGGGATGAACCTGAGGATGGTAGATGAGGCCCGTCAGGGGCTGTCGCACGCCCGTAACTGCGGCATCACGGCTTCGCGTGGCGAGCTAATCGCCATTATTGACGACGACGAGCGCATCAACCCCGAATTTTTGTCCGCCTATGTCAACCTCTTTGATCGGCACCCCGAGGCCATGTCGGCTGGAGGTCAGGTGATTGCCACCTACGAGGAGTGCCCTCGCCCACGATGGATGTCGCGCTTTACGGAGGAGCCGATCGCCAATCCGATGGATTATGGCGATAAGGTGTGCGAATTTCCCGCGGGTCGTATTCCGGCTGGTGGAAATATGGCCTTTCGGCGCGAGGTTTTCGACCGCTTCGGCTTTTTCAACCCCGAATTGGGGCGTGTGGGCGATCGTCTGATTGGCGGCGAGGAGAGCGACCTCTTCGAACGTCTGGCCCGTGCGGGTGCCAAGTGCTACTATGTGCCCGATGCCGTCATGTGGCACCTGATTCCTGCCCGCAAGCTCACTCGTACCTATTTCGAAAGCCTCTCTTATAATATAGGTGTAAGTCAGCGCCGCCGAGCCGAGTTGAGCGATTCGGTCGTTCGGTTGCGCTTATGCGAACTCTTGAAATGGGGGGCGACCCTGCTGATTGCCCTCTTCTGGCTGATCACCCTCCGTCCGGCGAAGGCTCTCTGGTTGGTGCGCCTGCGCCGAGGAATTACCCATGGAATTCGAAGTTAAATGAACGACTCATAGAAAGAGGGATACCTCCACTCTTTCAAGGAACAAAGAGTTGTTTCCGGCTATAAAAAAGGTGTGTCCCGCTCCTCTTTGAGCAAAGACACACCTTCGTGATGTAAGTTCAATTCAAATACCGATTCGTAAAGCCGGTTTTATCGGATTACAATCTTTTGGATGCGGTATTCATCGGTGAAGTACTCGGCTTTGAAATCCGTGCGAGGCTCTGTCCAATTGTGGAGATCATCCTCGTCCATCTGGGTAAAATAGGAAATACCACTATTTGAGAGGACAGTCCCTTCACCCCATGCCTCAATCGAGGGCTCCGGAAAAAGCCAATAGCAGACAAACTCGCACGACTCGGGGTAGCCGCCGGCATGCAGCTTTGCTTCGGTCTGAAGAACCTCCTTACAACTCATGCCGGGACAAACACCTCTGTGCGAAAGCATAGGCGAGAGGGCTTCAAGATACTCGATCTGAGTCTCTCCATCCTCACACTCGGTCATAAAGATTACCTCACCCATCTTTTTGAACAGGTATTTGTCGCGAGGAGGAATCTCCTCCCCCATGAAATCGTCGTAATACCCCTCCTCATCAATCTTTTGGATCTCGTCGTAGAGCCCTTCAACTTGGGCTGGCAGCTCCGCGATCGACATGCCGATTTTGACGGGGCCAATGCCCTTTGAGTGGATAAAGCCCTCCGGCTCATTGGTGCAAGCCGTAGTCAGCACAAGGGCCAATAGGACAAAAAAGTATCTCTTCATAATGTGTTGTTTTAATAGCTCGGTTAATTTCCGTACAGGTTTTGCGTAACCACTTGTCTACTCCACTAGATTCTGGCAGCAGAGATTGCGGTCACCGTAACCGTTGTCAATCTTCGAAACATAGGGGAAGAACTTGGCGCACTTGATCCACTCCAACGGGAAGGCGGCCTCCTGGCGAGTGTAGGGGTGCGACCACTCGCCACAGAGCTCGGGAGCGGTGTGGGGAGCATTCACCACCACATTGTCCTTCTCTCCCGAAGCGGCAGCCGCCTCGCATTCGCGCTTGATCTGCACTAGGGCAGCCATAAAGCGATCCATCTCGGCCTTGTCCTCCGACTCGGTAGGCTCCACCATCAGCGTCTCGTGTACGGGGAACGAGAGGGTCGGGGCGTGGAAGCCGTAGTCCATCAGACGGTGGGCGATATCACCGCAGTCGATGTTGTAGTCGCGCTTGAAGTTCGTCAGGTCGAGGATCATCTCGTGACCCACACGACCCGTCTCACCGGCGTAGTAGGTGCGGTACTCGCCCTTCAGGGCCGACGACATGTAGTTGGCATTGACGATGGCCATCTCGGTGGAGTGGCGCAATCCCTCCTCACCCAGCATCTTGATGTAGCCGTAGGTGATCGGGAGCAGCAGAGCCGAACCAAAGGGCGACGAGGCCACGGCCGTGATGCCATTGTCGCCTCCCGTGGCCACAATGGGGTGCGAGGGAAGGAACTCCGCGAGGTGCTCAGCCACGCAGATGGGGCCCACACCGGGACCACCACCGCCGTGAGGCATGGCAAAGGTCTTGTGGAGGTTCAGGTGGCAGACATCGGCACCGATGTAACCAGGGTTCGTCAGACCCACCTGGGCGTTCATGTTGGCACCATCCATATAGACCTGACCGCCGGCCTCGTGTACGGCATCCACGATCTCGCGGATGCGGCTCTCGAAGACTCCGTGGGTCGAAGGATAGGTCACCATCAGACCACACAGCTCCGAGCTGTGCTCCTCGGCCTTCTTCTTGAGATCCTCCACGTCGATATTACCGTTCTGGTCGCAGGCCACCGTCACGATCTTCATGCCGGCCATGGCTGCCGATGCCGGATTCGTGCCGTGTGCCGACGAGGGGATCAGCATGATGTTGCGGTAGCCCTGACCACGGCTCTGGTGGTAGGCACGGATCACCATCAGGCCCGTGTACTCGCCCGCAGCACCCGAGTTGGGTTGTACGGAGCAGGCGGCAAAGCCCGTGATGGTGGCCAAGTTGCGCTCCAACTCGGCAATCAGTTCGAGGTAGCCCTCGGCCTGGTCGGCCGGAGCGAAGGGGTGCATATTCTGGAAGCCGGCCAGCGAGAGGGGCATCATCTCGGCGGCGGCGTTGAGCTTCATGGTGCACGAACCGAGCGAGATCATCGAGTTGGCCAGCGAGATGTCGCGCAGCTCGAGCTTCTTGATGTAACGCATCAACTCGCTCTCCGAGCGGTAGGCGTTGAAGATCTTCTCCTGCAGGTAGGCCGACTCGCGTACCAGATTGGCCGGCAGTGCATTCTCCGAAACGAGCTTCACACTCTTCTGCTTCTTGCCACGCGCCTCGGCAAAGATTGCCACGATGGTGGCCACCTCCTCGGGGGTCGTCACCTCGTCGCACGAGAGGCGTACACGGCCCTCGCTCGGGTAGTAGAAGTTGATCCCCTGAATCAGGGCCAGCGACTGAATCACGGCAGCCTCGGCCTCCACCTCCACGGTATCGAAGATGTGCTTCGTGGTGAGTTTATAGCCCAAAGCCTCCAGGGCGTTGGCCACGGTTACGGTCGAACGGTGAGCCGTCTCGGCGGCGCGACGCAGCCCCTCGGGGCCGTTATACATACAGTAGAGACCCACCATCGAGGCCATCAGGGCCGAGGCAGTACAGATATTCGAGGTGGCCTTCTCGCGCTTGATGTGCTGCTCGCGCATCTGCAGAGCCATACGCAGGGCCTTGTTGCCCAAACGATCGACCGAAACACCGATGATACGACCCGGCATATTGCGCTTGTAGGCCTCACGCGTAGCCATGTAGCCGGCCGAGGGGCCTCCGAAGCCCATCGGGGTACCCAGGCGCTGCGTCGAACCGACAGCGATATCGGCACCCCACTCGCCGGGAGCCTTCACCAAGGCCAACGACAAGAGGTCGGCTACGGCCGTCACCAAGATTCCCTTCTGATGGGCAGACTCGGCAAACGCAGCGTAATCACGCAACTCGCCATTGGCGGCCGGGCACTGCACGATGGCACCAAACTCCTTGCCCGAGAATTCGTAGGTAGCGTAGTCGTCCACAATCAGCTCGATACCAAAGGGCTCCGAACGGGTCAGCAGCACATCGAGGTTCTGCGGGAAGATGTTCTCATCCACGAAGAGCTGATTGCGCCCCTCCTTCACGGCCTCGCGCGAGCGCAGGGCATACATCATCAACATCGCCTCGGCCGTGGCCGTTGCCTCGTCCAGGAGCGAGCAGTTGGCAATCTGCATACCCGTCAGTGAAATGATGGCGGTTTGGTAGTTCAAGAGTGCCTCGAGGCGGCCCTGCGAAATCTCGGCCTGATAGGGGGTGTAAGAGGTGTACCAAGCGGGGTTCTCAAAGACGTTGCGAGCCACCACGGCCGGCACCACCGTCGGGTAGTATCCCATACCGATAAACGAGCGAAGGGTGCGGTTGCGCGAGGCAAGCTCCTGAATATGAGCCGAAAACTCATACTCGCTCATCCCCTTGGGAAGGGCCAACGGCTCCTTCAGACGGATCGACTGGGGAATCACCTGCGAGATCAACTCCTCGACCGACTTCACGCCGATCACGTCGAGCATCTCCTTCAGATCGTTTTCACGCGTCACGCCGATGTGGCGCGCAGCAAAATTGTCAAATGCCATAAGTGTAAGTTTTATTTAGGTTTTCGATTTTTTTAAGTCAAAAGTCCAATCTGCTTCCCGTATTAGGCATTGGTTGTTCGTAGCCCACCGCTACGGCACCCCTCGTCGGGAGGCACTTCTTCTTTATCTTTTTTCCAATTAACAAAGTTAATAAAAATTCGCAAAAGAGCCCCTCCAACAAAAAATTTTTTTACTGCGAAAGGGCTTTTTTAGGAAGCGAGATAAGATTTTGGAGAAGAAAAAGCCTCCCGAAGGAGGCAAAGCCGAATCCCTATGCGAAAGCACCCCGGAACTCACCGAGATTGGGTAGACGAAGATAACGATAATTTCCTTGGTCGCAAGGTTTTATTACAAAAATTACACTTTTCGCTCATGTTTGGGGAGGTGGTGCGGAGCTTCGGAGGAGTTTCCATACAAAACCGTGGATTGCCCCAAACAACTTCGTCGTCCGGGCGGTTATTCGACTCTGGAACTCCTTGATAATCGGAAGATCCCCACAAATTTTCATGCGATATCATCGTGCTATGCAACGCCCTAAAATGAAAATTCTCGGGATGACATGGTGTGTTAAGGAGGGGATTTGTGCAGAATCACAAATCCCCTCCTTAACATTTCTCTCCATCGGGATTTGTAGAAGATCCATTTTTCACCCCCTTTTCAAGGGGGGGGAGGGGGGATGTCAAAAACGATTGCGCTTGCGCATATTGCCCGCCACAACAAAAAGGCTCGGAAATCTCCGAGCCTTTTTCAAACCGTCTCTCAACGGTTAGTCCTTGAGCTTGGCCGACAAGAACTCGCGGTTCAGGCGGGTTTCGCCCCCTTTT
>CAJGDL010000013.1 GCA_904502075.1 uncultured Alistipes sp. | reverse complement strand
TGGAGATTGCAATTTTTTTTATACCTTTGTATAATAGGAAGTTTCTATCCGAAGAAGAAACGACTGCAAAAACCGACCAAAGAACAAAAAAATAGAGCGCATGAAAGGAATTGTACTTGCAGGTGGTAGCGGCACGCGATTGTACCCCATCACCAAGGGCGTAAGCAAGCAGCTGTTGCCCATCTACGACAAACCGATGGTCTACTACCCCATTTCGGTACTGATGCTTGCGGGCATTCGCGAGATTTTGATCATCTCCACCCCGCACGACCTGCCGGGTTTCAAACGTCTGCTTGGCGATGGTAGCGACTACGGTGTACACTTCGAGTATGCCGAGCAACCCTCGCCCGACGGCTTGGCTCAGGCCTTTACCATCGGAGCCGACTTTATCGGCGACGATTGCGCCTGCCTGGTTCTTGGCGACAACATCTTCCACGGAGCCGGTTTTACGCCGATGCTCAAGGAGGCGGTTCGTGCGGCCGAGGAGGAGCAGAAGGCCACCGTATTCGGTTATTGGGTGAACGATCCCGAGCGTTACGGCGTGGCGGAATTCGACAAAGAGGGCAATTGCCTCTCTATTGAGGAGAAGCCGGCAAACCCCAAATCGAACTACGCAGTGGTGGGTCTCTATTTCTACCCCAACAAGGTGGTCGATGTTGCCCGAAAAATCGAGCCCTCGGCTCGTGGCGAGTATGAGATCACGACGGTCAATCAGTGGTTCCTGAATGATGGCGAGTTGAAGGTGCAGACCCTAGGCCGTGGCTTTGCCTGGCTCGATACGGGTACCCACGACTCCTTGTCGGAGGCTTCGACCTACATCGAGGTGTTGGAGAAGCGTCAGGGGTTGAAGATTGCCTGCTTGGAGGGTATCGCCTACCGCAAGGGTTGGATCTCGGAGGAGCGGATGCGCCAGCTGGCCCAGCCCATGATCAAGAACCAGTATGGGCAGTATCTGCTGAAGGTGATCGAGGAGCTGAAGCGCACGAACAATCAACCCAAATACGAGTAGTCGAGATGAAAGTGACGAAGACCCCGATCGAGGGGGTGGTGATCATCGAACCCACGGTTTTTGGCGACGAGCGCGGCTACTTCTTTGAGAGCTTTTCGTTGCGCGAATTTGCCGAGAAGGTGCGCCCCGTGAACTTTGTGCAGGACAACGAGTCGAAGTCGAAGTATGGCGTGGTGCGCGGTTTGCACTTCCAGAAGGGGGCCGATGCCCAATCGAAGTTGGTGCGCGTAGTCGAGGGAAGAGTGCTGGATGTGGCGGTCGATATCCGCAAGGGGTCGCCCACCTTCGGGCAGCATGTGGCCGTGGAACTCTCGGCCGAAAACAAGCGTCAGTTCTTTGTGCCGCGCGGTTTTGCTCACGGCTTCGCCGTGCTGAGCGAGACGGCGACCTTTCAATACAAGTGTGACAACTACTACGCTCCCCACAACGAGGGGGCGGTGGCTTGGGACGATCCCGCGCTGGGGATCGACTGGCAGATTCCTGCCGCAGAGGTGATCCTCTCGCAGAAGGATGCCCACCACCCCACCCTCGCCGATGCTGAGGAGCAACTCTTTGATTATAACACGGATTACTATGCTTAATATTCTTGTAACGGGGGCAAACGGCCAACTCGGGCAGGAGATGCAACGCTTAGGGGTCACCTCGCCCAACCGCTACCTCTTCACCGATGTCGCCGAATTGGACATCACGGATCGTGAGGCGGTCTTGCAGCTGGTGCAGGCCGAGTCGATTGATGTGATTGTCAATTGTGCCGCCTATACGAATGTAGACAAGGCCGAGGAGGACGAACCGATGGCCCGCAAGATCAACCGCGATGCCGTGGAGAATCTCGCCCTGGCTGCCAAGCAGGTGGGAGCGGTGTTGTTCCACGTCTCGACAGACTACGTCTTCGGGGGTGAAGGCAACCTTCCTCGCACGGAGCAGATGCCTACTTGCCCGTTGGGGGTCTATGGCTTGACGAAGCTCGAGGGCGAGCAGGCGATTGCCCAAGTGGGCTGTCGCCACTTGATCTTCCGCACGGCCTGGCTCTACTCGGAGTATGGAAACAATTTCCTGAAGACGATGTTGCGCCTCACGAAGGAGAAGCCCCACCTGAATGTGGTCTTCGACCAGGTGGGATCGCCCACCTATGCCGGCGACCTGGCACTGACGATCTTTTCAATCATTGAGAAGGAGCTCTATGGCGATGCCGAGGGGATCTTCCACTTCTCGAATGAAGGGGTCTGCTCGTGGTATGACTTTGCAGTGGAGATTGCCCGTGCTGTGGGTCATACGGCCTGCGAGATTCATCCCTGCCACTCCTCGGAGTTTCCCTCGAAGGTGACCCGTCCGGCCTTCTCGGTGCTCGACAAGACGAAGATCAAGCGCACCTTCGGGGTGGAGATTCCCCATTGGCGCGAGTCGATGCTCTACTGCCTGGGACGACTCCTCAAGATGCAAAACAACCAACAACAATAAGCCTCACCCTAAAAAATGAAAAATATGAAGCGAAATATACTCATTACGGGCGGTGCCGGATTCATCGGCTCGCATGTCGTACGTCTGTTTGTTAATAAGTATCCCGACTACCACATCGTAAACCTCGACAAGCTGACCTATGCCGGCAACTTGGCCAACCTGAAGGATATCGAGCAGATGCCGAACTACACCTTCGTGAAGGCCGACATTTGTGACTTCGATGCTGTGCTCGAGATCTTCCAAAAGTACGATATCGACGGTGTGATCCACCTTGCGGCCGAGAGCCATGTGGATCGCTCGATCAAAGACCCCTTTACCTTTGCCCGCACCAACGTGATGGGTACCCTCTCGCTCCTGCAGGCAGCCAAGCACCATTGGAATGGCCAATGGGAGGGCAAGCGGTTTTACCACATCTCCACCGATGAGGTCTATGGCGCGTTGGAGCTCTCGCACCCCGAGGGTATCGAGCCTCCCTTTACCACTACGGCCTCCTCGTCGGAGCACCACCTGGCCTATGGCGACAAGTTCTTCTATGAAGACACCCCCTACAATCCCCACTCGCCCTACTCGGCTGCCAAGGCCTCGTCGGACCACTTTGTGCGCGCTTTCCACGACACCTATGGCCTGCCTACGATCGTGACGAACTGCTCGAACAACTACGGCCCCTATCAGTTTCCCGAGAAGCTGATCCCGCTCTTTATCAACAACATCCGCCATCGCAAGCCGCTGCCTGTGTATGGCAAGGGCGAGAACGTGCGCGACTGGCTCTATGTGGTGGATCATGCACGAGCCATCGACCTGATTTTCCACGAGGGCAAGGTGGCCGACACCTACAACATTGGTGGCTTCAACGAGTGGAAGAACATCGACCTCATCAAGGTGATCATCAAGACGGTGGATCGTCTGCTCGGAAATCCCGAGGGGGCATCGCTCGATCTGATTACCTTCGTGACGGATCGTGCCGGACACGACATGCGCTATGCGATCGACTCCTCGAAACTCCAGAAGGAGCTCGGTTGGGAGCCCTCGCTTCAGTTCGAGGAGGGGATCGAAAAGACCGTGAAGTGGTACCTCGAAAACCAGGAGTGGATGGACAACATCACCTCGGGTGAGTACGAGAAGTACTACGACGATATGTACAAAAACCGATAGCCTACCATGGATCCCAAGAACCCCATTACCGTCACCTCTCCTCTGCTTCCGCCGTTGGAGGAGTTTGTCCCCTACCTGGAGCAGATTTGGCAGAGCAAGTGGATCACCAACAACGGCCACTTCCACCAAGAGCTGGAAAAGGCCTTGTGCGAATACCTGGGTGTGGAGTACATCTCGCTCTTTACGAATGGCACCCTGCCCTTGATCACCGCCTTGCAGGCGCTGCGTATCCAGGGCGAAGTGATCACCACCCCCTATAGTTTTGTGGCCACCACACATTCGATTTGGTGGAATGGAATCCGCCCGGTCTTTGTGGATGTTGATCCCAACACCGGTAATATCGACCCCGATCGCATCGAGGCCGCCATTACGCCGCGCACCACGGCCATCATGCCCGTGCACGTCTATGGCACCCCCTGCGAGGTGGATCGCATCGAAGCCATCGCCCGCAAGTATGGGCTGAAGGTGATCTACGACGCGGCCCACGCCTTTGGCGTAAAGCAGAACGGCCGCTCAATCCTCAATGCTGGCGATATATCGACGCTGAGTTTCCATGCCACGAAGACCTACAACACGGTGGAGGGCGGCGCCTTGATTTGCCACTCGAAGGAGATGAAGCAGCGCATCGACTACCTCAAGAACTTCGGTTTTGCCGGGGAGACCGAGGTGATCGCCCCGGGTATCAACTCGAAGATGGACGAGATCCGTGCGGCCTATGGTTTATTGGGTCTGAAGCATGTGGATGCCGCCATTGCCGCCCGCAAGCAGGTGGCCGAGCGTTACCGCGAAGCCCTGCGCGAGGTGAAGGGGTTGCGCCTGTTTGAGGATGTCGAGGGGGTAACGCACAACTACTCCTACTTCCCGATCTTCATCCAAGCCGATGAGTTTGGCGAGACGCGTGACGAGCTCTACTTCCGCCTCAAGGAGCATGGCATCCTGGGTCGTCGCTACTTCTATCCGCTGATCTCGACCTTCTCGACCTATCGCAGTCTCCCCTCGGCCTCGGCCGACAACCTGCCCGTGGCCACGCGCTTGGCTAACGAGGTGATCTGCCTGCCGATGCACCACGAGCTTACGCCCGAGGAGGTCGAGCATATCATCCATGTCATTAAAAACCGATAAGTTCATGAGCCCCCACTATACGCCCGAAGAGTTGGCCGCAATGGGATTCAAGAGCCTCGGCAAGGGGTTGATGATCAGCCGCAAGGCTTCATTCTACGGCACCTCGCGTATCTCGATAGGCGACAACGTGCGTATCGACGACTTTTGCATCCTCTCGGGGGAGGTTACCTTGGGTTCGCACATCCACATCAGTGCCTATGCGGCCCTCTATGGTAGCTTGGGCATCGAGTTGGAGGACTACACGGGGGTGTCGCCCCGTGCTACCCTCTTCAGTGCCATGGACGACTTCGGAGGCGACTACCTCATCGGCCCGATCCACCCCGAAGAGACGACCCATGTTACGGGAGGCAAGATCCTCCTCAAACGCTATGCGCAGATCGGCAGCGGCACGACTCTCTTCCCTGCGGTTACGATCGGTGAAGGTACGGTAGTGGGAGCTATGTCGTTGGTCAGAAAATCGCTGCCCGATTGGGTGGTGGCCGCCGGCATTCCGGCCCGAGTCCTGCGTGAGCGCTCGAAGGGGCTCTTGCAGTTTGTTGAAAACGAGAAGTAATCTCCAATGGTTCGATTTCTACACATATTCCCGATCGACTCGCCCGTATTTACGAGGGTGCTGATCGAAATGATCAACCAAAATTGCCCGAATGCGCACAGCGAGCATCTCTTCTACTGTGCCGGCGAGAAGAATTTTCGCACCCTCTCGGCCGAGCACCCCAATGTGCGCCATACGGAGCTCTCGCGCAAGCGACTCATGGAGCTCTCTCAACAGGCCGAGCACCTGATTCTTCACTCGCTCTTCCTCTCTTCGCGCGATATTCGCCGCCTGCCCAACTCCTTTTTCGACCATGCAACCTGGTGTGTTTGGGGGCACGACCTCTACCATCGCTTTAAGCAGGGGGGGAATTGGATGCATCGCCTGAAGGAACGCATCGCCATCAATAAATTGCGCCATCTGGAGGCAATCTCCATCGGATTCAAATACGACAGCCGAGAGATTCGTCGCATTTTGGGCGAAGAGGTTCGCATCTTGCCCGCTCTCTACGGTAGCGGCTACTACCACGAAGATATCGATGCGGTGGAGGCTCCGGTCCGCGATTTGAGGGCTCTGGAGATCATGGTGGGACATTGCGCCTACGAGACCTTCAACCACCTGCCCAACTTGGATCGCCTGGCGGCCTACCGCGACGAGAATATTCGCATCAACCTGGTGCTCTCCTACGGTGACGCGGCCTATCGTGAACGAGTAATTGCTCACGCCCGATCGCTCTTCCGTGAGGAGCAACTCCACATCCAGACCGAGATGCTCTCCCCGAGCGAATACATCCGATTCCTCAAGGGGATGGATGTCGTAGTGATGGATTTCGAGCGTCAGGCCGCCTTTGGCAACCTGATTACGATTGCCTACTTGAAGAAGAAACTCTTCCTCTCCCCTACCGGCATCATGTCGCGAGCCTTCCGCGAGGAGGGAATTCCGATCTTCGACTGCCGCAGCATCGGATCAATCTCCTTTGAGGAGTTCACCGCCCCGGGCCCCGACTACTCGATTCGGGACTATATCTTCCCCCTATTGGATAAACCTACGATTATTGCCCAATGGAAAAATCTCTTCGACGAGCTGAAGAAGTAGCCCCCGTGGTCTCGGTCTGTACGATCTGCTACAACCAGGCGGCCTATGTCGAGCAGACGATTCGTGGCGTGTTGGAGCAGGAGTTCGACCACCCCTTCGAACTGATCATCGGCGATGATGGTTCGACCGATGGAACGCGCGAGGTGTGTGAGCAGTGGGCTGAACGCTACCCCACGATCATTCGCCTGTTGCCGCGATGCGAGAATTTGGGGGCAATGCGCAACTTTTTTCGTGTACTGAACGAGGCGCGCGGCACCTATGTCGCCTTCTGTGAGGGCGACGACTATTGGTGCGACCGGAAGAAACTCCAAAAGCAGGTCAACTTCCTCGAGGCGCATCCCGAGTGCGGACTGGTCTACACGGATGTCGATTTCCGCCACGAACCCGAGGGGCGCATCGAGCCCAAGGTGATCGGATCGGGGAGGATTCGACGCTCGGGATCTTTTGCCGAGCACCTCGCCAATGCCGGCTACATAGCCCCTTGCACCTGGCTCTTCCGTCGTGAGCACCTACCCACAGCCCCCTTCCCCTATGTAGACGCTACTTTCGCTTTGGCCCTCGATATTTGGGCCGTGAGCGAAGTGGGCTTCCTGCCCGAGGTGACGGCCGTCTACCGCGTGTTGGGCGAGAGTGCCAGCCACACGCGCGACCTACAAAAACGCTATCGGGTGCAGCGCGGGATCTTCAAGATCCAATGCGACTACCAAGCCAAATATCCGCATCGGATTCCCGCCTCCACGAAGGCCACTCTTCTCAAACGAGCCTATCGCTCCTTGTGGCGCATGGCTATTGTCTTGGGGGATTCTGCCATGATGGAGGAGATTTGCCACTACTACCTGAAGCGAAACCCGCTGCAATGGCTCCTGCTACGGCTCTTCCCGGCACCGATGCGATGGCTTCAACGAAGGAAATTTCTCCGGCGTGGATTTCGGGTGGAACAGGCATCGCAATCGTAACAAACTCCATAAAACAACGCATGAGTCGCAAAAGCGACCCATGCGTTACTATTTTTCAGAGAAATCCGAGAACTCTCCTCGGAGGTGAAATGGCACATTAGAAGAGGGCCTCCACCTTGGCGATCACCTCCTCCGGATCGGGTGTGAGCGAGAAGGTATGCGAAGGCTCGAGGAACCAAAGCTTCTTCTTGCGGAAGAGCTCCTCGCCACCGCCCGTGATATTGAGCATGATGCAGGCATCCTTAGCCACTTTGCCCTCCTGCACGGACTTGATGAGCGTAGCCAGAGCTACTCCTGCAGCCGGATGGATGTCGACACCCTCCAACTCCTTGAAGAGCTCCTTGGCCTTGCGGGCCTGAGCATTCGTCGCCACAAGTACCTCGCCTTGGGTTGCCTTCAGGGCATCGTACAGGCCTCCGGCAATGCCATAGGGAGGCTTGCGGTTCGACAAGACCTTGGCATCGATGATCTCTACATCGCGGCGTGCTTTGCCATCTTCGTAGGGCAACATTTCGCGCGAATCCACCCGATAGGCATTGTAGATCGGCACGAAGGGGGCATTTTGCGACACCATGAGTTTCATCACCTTATCACCATAGGAGCCATCCTCCACAAGACGCTGGTTGGCCTCCCAGGCAGCAATGGCTCCCGTGCCGGAACCCACCGCTTGGAAGTAGTAGTCGGGAATTTGGCCGATGGTCGTTACGGCCGAGAGCACGGTGGTACCCATACCATCGCGACGGGCGATATTCTTGGCACCCCCTTCGGCATAGAAGAGGGGCGACTTGAGGGCCAGGTTGCTCAGGTGGATGGCATCGAAATAATCTCCTCCCTTGGCCGAAGCAATCACCTTCACGCAGGGGTTCAGCGGCTCCTCAAACCACAAGGCATCGAGGTTGTCGTGAGGCACTGCGAGGAGCAGGCGGATGTGGTTATCGGAGCAGACCTTGGCAAAGGCGCGGGCCGTATTACCGGCCGATGCAACCACCAGGGTACGGGTTTCGTCCGAGGGGATACGCGCCAAGACGCTGTAGGCCTCGCACTCCTTGAAGGAGCAGGTCGTCATGCGGGCACCGATTGCCGGATGGTAGCCATTGAAGGTGATCCAAAGGTTTTCCAAACCGAGGTGCTCGGCCAGCCGTTTCGACTTATAGGTTACGGGTGCCGAGGAGCCGTCGAGCATCCGCTTCACGGGAAGCCAGTCGCAGAACTTATAGAAACCATAGTAGTCGGGCTTCAGCTCCAACTTCTTCTTTTCGTAGCGGGCACGCACCAACGAGGGGCACTTGCACTGTCGATCGTCCATCGTCCAGCCCTCGTCCTGAAATTCGCGTCCCGTAGCCACACACTCCAGCGTATAAGCGGTAGGTTTGAAATTTTCCATTCTTTTTCTCTCTATTTAAGTTTTCGTTTTGTTGTCGGCCTTCCTTTCAATCTACGACATGCGTTGTTTGTAATCCTCGTAGCCGAATTCGCGCACGATCTCCACCTCGCCGCTCTTGCGGGCAATGGCAATCGAGGGGTGATGCACACCATTGAACATCGTGGTTTTCACCATCGTGTAGTGGATCATATCCTCGAAGACGATGCGGTCGCCCACTCTCGGTTCGCGATCGAAGGCCCAATCGCCATAAAAGTCGCCCGCCAAGCAACTGTTGCCCCCCATGCGCCAACGACTCTCCCCCGCTTCGGGATCGTGAGCTCCGAGGATGGCCGGCTTGTAGGGCATCTCCAGGCAGTCGGGCATGTGGCAGGCAAACGAGACATCGAGCATGGCGGTCTGCACCCCTCCGCCTCGAATGATATCCTCGACGGTGGCCACTAAGTAGCCGGTGCGCCAGGTGAAGGCACTGCCGGGCTCCAAGATCAGGCGCAGATGCGGGTGACGGCTCTTGAAATCGCGCAGCGTGGCGATTAGTTCGTCGCAGTCATACTCGGCATGGGTCATCAGATGACCTCCTCCCATATTGAGCCACTTGATTTGGGGCAACAGATGGCCGAAATGGCGCTCTACTGCCTCCAACGCAAGCTTCAGGTGGTGGGGGCGCGATTCACACAAGACATGAAAATGCAACCCTTCAACACCCGCAGGGAGCTCCTTAAGCTCCTCCTTGCGGATGCCCAGACGCGAACCGGCAACGCAGGGATTGTAGAGATCGACCTCCACGGGCGAATACTCGGGGTTGATTCTCAGACCACACGACAGGCCACTGAGGATGGCACGCGCCCCGAAACGCTCGAATTGAGCCAACGAGTTGAAGGTGATGTGGCTCGAGGTGCGCAGAATCTCCTCAATGTTGCGATCCGTATAGACCGGGGCATAGGTGTGGGCCGGGGCGCCATACTCCTCGAAGACCAAGCGTGCTTCGGCAGCCGAACTTGCCGTGGCTCCGTCGGAGTGTTGGGCCAACGTAGGGAAGATCGACCACATGGCACACGCCTTCAGTGCGACAATAATCTCGACCTCGGCCTCGCGGCGTACGCGGTCTATCAGAGCCAGGTTCTGCTCCAAAAGGGCTTCATCGAGCAGATAACAGGGCGAGGGTACTTTCGAAAAATCAACCATCTTGCTTTGGATTTCTAAATTCCTACAAATATAGGGATTTTTATGCAATAACGGAAAACCTACCTATAATAATAGGTATTTTTGCCTATCTTCTCCTTCGTTTGAAATGCGCTCACGGCCCGAAAAAGAGAAACCCGACGAAGGGTACTCCTTCATCGGGTTTCTCTTCAACGGCAATCGATGCCGTCTTTTGGGTACAAAGTTACTCGATCTCAATCAGCGCAGCATCCGTGGCGACATTCTCACCTACCGATACCAGCACCTGCTTCACCGTACCGGCGAAATCGGCATTGATCGAGTTCTCCATCTTCATGGCCTCGAGGACAGCCACCTCCTGACCTGCGGAGATCGTATCACCGGCCTTCACCTTGATGTCGATCACCTTACCGGGCAGCGGAGCGGCAATCACCTTGCCCGTAACGGGCTTCTTGGCAGCGGGCTCGGCGGCGGCAGCCTTCGGAGCCTCCTTCGTCAGCTCGATGAGCTGGGCATCCGTAGCTACGTTCTCGCCTACGGCTACCAGCAGCTGCTTCACATAACCCGAAACCTCGGCCGTTACGGCATTCTCCATCTTCATGGCCTCCAGCACGAGAACCTCCTGACCGGCCTCTACCTTGTCGCCCACCTTCACTTTGTACTCGATGAGCTTACCGGGCAGCGGAGCCTTCACTACATCACCCGTCACGGGGGTCTTCACCGCAGCAGCAGCCTCGGCCTTGGGAGCCTCGGCGGGCTTCTGTGCCTCGTAAGCAGCCTTCTTCACACCCGTCAGATAGCCCTTGGCCACCATCGGGAAGAGCTCGAGCAGGAGTACCTCCTTCTCATTCTCGGCCAACTTCACACCACCGGCCTCGGCGAGTTCGGGGTTGGGCTGCATCTGATACTTCGATACATCATAGGGGGTCTCCTCGCGGAAGCCGCAAATCTTAAGACGGAACTCGGGATCAATCTTCACGGGGGTCTTACCATACTCACCCTTCACGAGGTTTACGAACTGCGAGCTCTTGTTGGTGTACATCGGACGTCCGGCCTTCTCATCCATAGCGCAGTTAACGGCCTGAGCACCCACGATCTGCGAGGTGGGGGTTACCAAGGGAGGCAGACCGGCCGACAGACGTACGGTCGGGATGAGCTCCATGGCGCGGGGCAGAATCTCCTCGGCCTTGAGCTGCTGGAGCTGTGCCACCATGTTGGAGTACATACCACCCGGGATCTCGGCCTTCTGTACCAGCTCGTTGGGAGCCGGGAAGCCGAAGTAGGCCTCAATCTTCTGAGCAGCATCGAGCAGCGTGGCGAAATCGTCGGCCTGAGCCGCCTTGATGGCGCGGTCGAGCTGGGCATCTACCTCGGCGGGAACAGCATCCACCACGGGGTTGAAGGGTTTGGGAGCGGGCTTGTCCTTGCCGAATACCGAGAGGTTGAGCTCCGAACGGATCGACTTCAGCTCCTCGTTGATCTTGGCGACAGCCTCCATGTTGACACCCAAATCAATACCGAGCTTCTGGCAGAAGAGGTAAACGAGTTCCAAGGCGGGGGCACCCGTACCACCACCAAACCACCAGCAGTTGGTATCCACTACATCGACACCGGCAGCAATGGCGGCATAGACCGAAGCCAAACCGTAGCCGGGCGTACAGTGGGTATGGAAGTCGATGGGCACATTCACAGCGGCCTTCAACTTCTTCACCAGCACGCTTACGCGCTGCGGGGGAATCAGACCCGACATATCCTTGATGGTGATCATATCAGCACCCAACGCTGCGACCTCCTTGGCCTTGTTTACGAAGTAGTCATCCGTAAAGACGGGAGCGGGGTTCTTCTTCCCCTTGAGCTTATCCCAAAAGCCGAGTTTCGGGTACTTCGGGTCTACGGTGTAGCAAACGGCGCAGTCGGCGATACCACCATACTTCTTTACATATTTGATGGTCGACTTTACGTTGTCCACATCGTTCAAGCAGTCGAAGATACGCATGATACCCAGACCGCTCTCGATCGAGTTGCGGCAGAAGCCCTCGATGATCTCATCGGTGTAGGGGGCGTAGCCGAAGAGGTTGCGGCCACGCGACAGAGCCGTCAGCTTCGACACCTCACCCACCGCCTTGTGGATTGACTCCAGGCGAGTCCAGGGATTCTCATTCAGGTAGCGCATCACCGAGTCGGGCACGGCACCGCCCCATACCTCCATCGCGTAGAAGCCGGCATCCTTATAATAAGGAAGCACGCGGTCGATCTGCGCCTGATTCATGCGGGTTGCAAAAGACGACTGCTGGCCGTCACGCAACGTCAAGTCTCTGATTTTCAGATTTCTTGCCATAATTTTAGTGTTTGTTTTAAGGTTTTCAGTTTTTTATTTGGTTCTTTTCTCTTTTTTTCGGCTCGGGTAGTTTTGTTTCGGCGTTTTCACCCGTCGAGTTGCGGGATTCGACGATCCATAGTGTTATTTTACTAACACCCTCATACAAAGATAATAAAAAATCGGACACCTGATACTCTTTCGAGCAAAAAAAATCACATTTCAGGAGGATAAAAGACTTTAGGGGAAGTTTCAAGGGGTAAGATACTCCTCTTTTACCTTCGTAAGGGACAAAAAAGAAGACTCCCCAAAGAAGGGAGCATAAAACCACCCTCCTTTCGGGAGTCTTCGGACCCAAGAGCCTAAAGGCTACTTTTTCTCTTTGAGCAGATCGCGGATCTCGGTCAAGAGGACCTCCTCCTTCGAGGGTTCGGGAGCAGGTGCCGGAGCCGGAGCGGGGGCAGCCTCCTCCTCCTTCTTGCGCAAGTTCGTGAGGTGGTTCATCACCTTGACGAGCATGAAGACGCAGAAGGCCAGGATAATGAAATCCACCACCTGCTGAATGAAGGCGCCATATTTCCATACCACCTCGGCCACAGCAGGCGTCGTCTCGGTAGCCTCTACCCCTTTCTTGATCACAATGCCGAGGTTCGAGAAGTCGGTACCACCCATCAGCACACCGATCGGAGGCATCAGCACATCGTTCACGAGCGAGGTTACGATCTTGCCGAATGCACCACCGATGATCACACCGACAGCCATGTCCATCACATTGCCCTTCATGGCAAACTGCTTAAACTCTTTCAAAAATCCCATAGTTGTACGTTTTTAATAGTTTGTTTGACCACAAAGATAAGAAATAATGGCCAATGAGCAATGCGCTATGCGTAATTTTTTCTACCTTTGCTCACCCAACGAGCGTAACTTTATGACACCGCACACCATACTCCTCACTGCCCTCCTCTATGCCGCTCTGCTCTTCGCCGTGGCATGGTTCTCCGGGCGCAAAGCCGACAATCGCACCTTCTTTGTTGGTGGTCGACGCATGGCTTGGTGGGTCGTGGCCCTGGGGATGATCGGAGCTCCGATGTCGGGGGTGAGTTTCGTCTCGGTGCCGGGTTCGGTGGCCGACGATGCCTTCGGCTACCTGCAAATGGTGGCGGGGTTCACCGCCGGACAACTCGTCATCGCCTTTGTGCTTGTTCCACTCTTCTACCGTCTGCAACTCACCTCACTCTACGAATACCTCGCACTGCGCTTCGGGGAGGCGGCTCACCGTACGGGAGCTTTGCTGTTTCTGCTCTCGAAGCTCCTGCTAACGGCCCTGAAACTGCTTGTTGTCTGCCGCGTAATGCAACTGCTGGTGGGTGATCCGCTCGGGATCCCCTTCGGAGTGAATGTCGCCCTCTCGACCCTTGTTGTTTGGGGCTTCACTCACCGCGGAGGCGTGCGTTCGGTGGTCTGGACCGACCTCCTGCAAACAGCCTGCCTGGTAGGAGCTGTATTGGTGACCATCGGAGCGATAATGAGTCATTTGGGTTACTCCATCTCCACTCTTTTCGAGGTGATGAAAAATGCGCCCGAGAGCCAAATTTTCTTCTTCGAACACAACCCGCTATCGACCCAAACCTTCGGAAAGATGTTCGTGGGAGGACTCTTTATTTTGGTTGCCATGACGGGGCTCGACCAGGATATGATGCAACGCAACCTCTCCTGCCCCACGGCCCGCGACTCACAACGCAACATTCTCCTCACGGCCCTGGCCCAAGCGGGAGTTATCACCCTGCTACTCACCCTTGGACTGCTCCTCTACCGCTATGCCGAGAGTGTCGGAATCGAGGCTTCGGGAGATGACCTCTTTGCCGCAATTGCCATTTACGGGGGACTGCCCCTGGGAGCCGGAATCCTCTTTGTGTTGGGACTTCTGTCGAGCACCTGGTCCACGGCCGGCTCGGCCCTCACGGCCCTTACCACCTCGGTGATTCACGACCTATGGCCCGCAGCCTCCCGTGGTGAGGAGGAGATCTCCCGCCTAAGAGTGCGCATCCACTCGCTCTTGGCACTTCTGATCGGCCTTCTGGTGCTGCTCTTTGCCTATGGGTCGAGCGAGAGCCTGATCCATCTACTCTATCGCATTGTGAGCCTCAGTTATGGCCCTATTTTGGGTCTCTTTGCCTTCGGCCTCTCTACTCGTCGCCTCCTACGCAAGGGATGGGGTGTTACCGGGGTCTGCATGGCAGCCCCTCTATTGGCCCACCTCGTTCAGCAACTCGCTCTGAGATATGGAGGTTACGCCATCGGTTATGAACTTATTCTTTACAACGCCCTGCTCACCTATGTGGGCCTTCTTCTGATTAGCAAGCGCCATGAAAACTAACCGCATACTTTTCCTGCTTTTATGCCTGATGGCTCTCCCCCTCAAGGCCCAAGAACTCGATCTCGAGAGTCGCAAAGCAATTGCTCGGGTGGTCGACAGTTTGGTGGGGGCCGAGATTCCGGGCGGTGGAGCCCGCCTCGACAGCCATACGATTCGCGGTCGCCGACTGCGCCTGAACTTCTCGCTCGGATTGGCCAACTACCCTTTCCGCGAGCCGAGTGTGGAGATGATCTACGACTCGGTACGGGGTCGTCTGCCCGAGAAACTCGAAAAATATAAGTTGGAGATCTACACCGACAAACAACTCATCGAGGAGTTGATTCCACTGGCCGAGCGCACGAAGTTCGATCGCCGCAAGATCCTCCCCTTTACGAATACAGCTCGATACCCCCTGGTGCGTTCGCTCTCCTCGCCTGTGGTGGTGGAGAACGGCCTCCAAAACCGCCACATTGCCCTTTGGCAGAGCCACGGTTTTCACTTCGATCAGCAGGACAACCGTTGGGAGTGGCAGCGCACAGCCCAATGGATGACACGCGAGGATCTCTTCACGCAATCCTTTGTCCTCCCCTTCCTGACCCCAATGTTGGAGCGGGCCGGAGCCAATGTCCTCCTGCCTCGTGAGCGTGATCTGCAACCCCACGAGGTGCTTATCGATGCCGACCTTCCGGAATCGGGCTATACGGAGCATTCCGGACAAGAGCCTTGGAGAGAGGGGGGAAGCGGCTTCGCCCACCCCAAATCCTATTATCTGGAGCACGAAAACCCCTTTACAATGGGAGGATGCCGCCTGACACATACGGTGATGAACCCCAAGATGGAGAGCCGTGCCGAGTGGCGCGGGACCCTTCCTGAGGCGGGAGAATATGCCCTCTATGTAAGTTATCGCTCGATGGAGAACAGTTGCGAGGAGGCCCTTTACACGGTTCACCATGCCGGTGGCGAGAGCCGTTTTGCCGTTAATCAGCGCATGGGAGGAGGAACCTGGGTCTACCTCGGTACATTCCGATTCGAAGAGGAGGTATTTGTTATATTAAGTAATTTATCAAATAAAGCACAACAAGTGGTTGTTGCCGATGCTATTAAGGTGGGCGGAGGCATGGGAAACATTGCCCGCACGCCCTGCGATTCGTTGCGTCGCGAGGGGGTCGAATACCGCCCCCTGCTCAGCGGTCTTCCCCGCTACATGGAGGGGTCGCGCTATTGGTTGCAGTGGGCCGGATTCGACGAAAAGGTCTACCAAGGAAAGGGTGGAATGGACGACTACAAAGAGGACTACATGTCGCGCGCCCATTGGGTCAATGCCCTGATGGGAGGTTCGCAGCGACTGCCCGACAGCGTGGGACTCAAGATTCCTATCGACTTAGCGTTGGCCTTCCACACCGATTCCGGTATGCGCGACTCGGACGAAACGATCGGCACCTTAGGCATCTTCTACACCAAGGAGAACAAGGGCTGCTTCTCGGGTGGAGCTTCGCGCTACCGTTCGCGCGATCTGACCGACCTGGTGATGACCGAGATCGTGGAGGATATCCAGGCCCTATGGGAACCCTCGTGGCGTCGACGCGGCCTTTGGAACAAGGCCTACTACGAGGCCCGCATCCCGGCCGCCCCTACCATGCTTCTGGAGCTGCTCTCCCACCAAAATTTTGCCGATATGCGCTATGGCCACGACCCGAGGTTCAAGTTCATGGTCTCACGCGCCATCTACAAGGGAATCCTGAAGCATGTTGCTGCCCAATACGGCTACCCCTATGTGGTACAACCACTGCCCGTTCGCGCCTTTCAGATCACGCGCCAAGAGGGAAATCGGGTGGAGTTGCGTTGGTTGGAGCGTCCCGACTCGTTGGAGCCAACGGCTCAGGCCGACTACTTCCTGCTCTACACGGCCATCGACGGGGGTGATTTCGACCACGGGCGCAAAATTTCAGGCAACTCCGTGGTGGTGGAGCAAGAGCCCGGTCGCCATTATCGCTACCGCATGACGGCATGCAATCGGGGTGGCGAGAGTTTCCCGTCGGAGACTCTGGCCGCCTTCATTCATCCTGAAGCAAAGGGGGAGGTGATGATTGTAAATGGCTTTACGCGAGTGAGTGCCGCGCCGAGTTTCCGTACCGAAACCGAGGCAGGATTTGTCCAAGACGATTGCGGTGTTAGCTACCTGCGCGACATCTCCTACATCGGAGCCCAGCAGTGTTATGACCGCGCTATGTGGCAGACAAACGACCCCGAGCAAGGGGTCGGCGGCTGTCTCCAAGACAGCGAGGGGGTTATCCTGGCCGGCAACAGCTTCAACTACCCGGCCCTTCATGGTCGCGCCATAGCCCGGGCCGGCTACAGCTACCTCTCCTGCTCGGTGGAGGCCTTCCAGGAGGAGGCGTTCGATGCCACACGCTACGAGGTCGTAGACCTGATTTTAGGTAAACAACGCTCCACCCTCTTGGCTCATGGGGCTTCCGGATACCAATTTTCATGCTTTCCGCGCCCCCTACAAGAGAAGCTGAAACACTTGACATCAAACGGTGTAAACCTCTTGGTGTCGGGTAGTTATGTAGGATCGGATCTTTGGGAGTGTGAAGCTTCGACCGATGCCGATCGTGCCTTTGCCCGCGAAGTGCTCCACTACGAATACCTGACAGGGCACGCCACTCGCCTGGGTCGAGTACGAGGCTTTTCGCCCGAGATTCCGATCGGAAGTTGTCATTTCAACCAGGCGTACGGATTAGCTACCTACGCCGTGGAGTCGCCCGATGCCATCGGAGCCGTGGGGCAAGGGGCCTTCTCCATGGCCCGCTATGCGGAGAACAACCGCTCGGCAGCCGTGGCCTACGAAGGGGAGGGGTATCGTTCGGTGGTCTTTGGCTTCCCAATCGAAAGCATTACTTCCGATAACGAGCGTAATACGCTGATGAAAGGAGTGTTGAATTTTCTAATTGAGCAATAAAAAGATGGCCTATAACCTGCAAAATATCTCGGGGCGCATCCAACACAATCTGCGTACCCTGTCAATGCCCGTCGGGATGCTGATTGGAGCGCTTTTGTGTCGTCCGATAGCCACCCTCGAGGCCGCTTCGCACCAACTGATCACTCCGGCCTTGATCTTTGTTACCCTCTTTATCACCTTCTGTCGCGTACGGATCGAGGAGATGCGCCTTCAACGCATCCACTGGATCATCCTCGCTTTTCAACTTGTTGTCAGCGTAGTGATCTACCTCCTATTGCTCCCGCTCCACCCCACCCTTGCACAGGGAGGGATGATCTGTATTCTGACCCCCGTGGCGATGGCTGCCGTGGTGATTGGGGGCATGCTCGGGGCCAACATCACGACGATGGCCACCTACAGTCTCCTTTGCAACATCACCATCGCCTTTGTGGCTCCGGTCTACTTTTCGTTTATGGGCAACGGCACCTGCACGCTGTGGGAGATTCTATCGCGTGTCTTACCCCTGCTGATCGGCCCCTTTCTGATGGCCCAACTCTTTCGCCTGGTGCGGCCCCAAGCCGCGGCATGGGTGGCAAGCCACGGACAACTCTCCTTCTACTCTTGGTTGATCTCGCTGGTGATAGCCATCGGTCGCACAACGAGTTACATTCTCGACTTAGGCGAAGAGCACCTCGGGCTGGAGATTGCCTTGGCCCTCACTGCCCTGGGAATCTGCTTAGTGCAATTTAAGGTCGGCCGTTTGATTGGAGCCCGCTACGGAGATACCACCGCCGGAGGACAGTCCCTCGGCCAAAAGAATACGATCCTGGCGATCTGGATGGCACAGTCGTTCCTTGACCCGATCTCTTCGATCGCCCCTACGGCCTACATCGTGTGGCAGAATCTGGTAAACTCCTACCAGATCTACCGACACGACAGATCGAAGGCCCAAAATTAGCGTTCGTTCCATTTGCCACAACGCTTACCATAAACAACAGCCGGAAATAAAAAAAATCGCAAAAACGCATTTTTTTTGTAGTTTTTTCGCCACCCGGTGCGTCTAATGTGCAGAAAGCAACCAAAAACAAAAATTTAATGGAAAAATCAGAGAGAGAATTTACCGAGCTGGTACGGGCGCACAAGGCAACCATCTACTCCGTGTGCTACCTCTTCTCGAAGGAGCCCCAGGAGGTCGATGACCTCTTTCAGGAGGTTCTTATCAACCTATGGCAGGGGTTTGAGCACTTCGAGGGCCGTAGCGAACTTCGCACCTGGGTGTGGCGTGTAAGCCTCAATACCTGCATCACGGCTGACCGAAAAAAGCGTCGCCGCAAGAGCGACCCCCTGGAGGTTTCGTTCAACCTCTACACCGACAAAGACCAGGAGAGCAAGCAAATTCGTCAGCTCTATGAGCGCATTCAGGGTCTGCAACCCTTCGACCGAGCCATCGTACTCCTTTGGCTCGAGGGGATGCCCTACGAGGAGATCGCCTCGATTGTGGGGATCACGGTAAAAAATGTCTCGGTGCGCCTATATCGCATCAAGGAGCAGCTAAAGCAAACAAACAAGTAATGATTGCAAATTATTAAAAAACATGCTATATGAATCAGAATGAATTAAATAATATGCGCGAGCAGTTGGAGATTTTGAAGCGTAAGATTGAACACGAAGAGCGTATGGGCGAAAAGCAGATTCGCCGCGCTATGCGCAAGAAGATGTCGTACATCAATCGCCAGGGATTGTTCTTTGTTCTCCTCGCACTTTCGGCAATACCCTTCTTTATCTGGTCACGAAGAATATTGCCCATAAGTGATACTTTTTGCTGGGTGACATGTGGATTCCTGGCTGTTGCAGCCCTCTACACCCACTTGATTCACAGCAAGTTGTCGGCCGAAGATATTACACAGGAGCACCTGGTGACCGTAGCCCGCAAACTTACCGCCCTGAAGCGCAGTTACACCCGTTGGCTCTTCTTCTCGATCCCCTTCCTGGTCTTTTGGATTTGTTGGTACATCCGTGAACTGAAGACCATTTTATCGCCCGAAATCTACACCACGGTTCTGATTGGCTGTGCCGTAGGTGGTGTGATAGGCGGACTGATCGGCACCTATAAACACATCCGGGTGCAACGCTCGTGCAGCGAGATGTTGGAGCAGATTGAAGATATCACAAAGGAGAGCTAAACAGCTCTCCTTTTTTCTATTTCTTAAAGATGAAGTAGACGGCCAGCACCAGGCAGACAAAGCCGGCAAGGTGGTTCCAGCGCAGGGTTTCGGACTTCATGAAGACCACCGTAAAGAGGGTGAAGACCACCAATGTGATCACCTCCTGGATTACCTTCAACTCCCACAAGGAGAAGGGGCCGCCGTATTGCGCACTACCCAAACGGTTGGCCGGCACCTGAAAACAGTACTCAAAGAGGGCGATGCCCCAACTCAAGAGGACGATGGCGGCCAAGCCGAACTTTTCGATCTTCGACTTAAAGACGATATGGCCATACCAAGCCAACGTCATAAAGGCGTTGGAGCAGACCAAGAGCAAAATAGATAATATTCCCTTCATTCGGACTTCATGTTTGAAAATTGCGCGACAAAGATACGAAAAAGAAATGAGAGGAGCGCACTTTAGCCATTTTTTGTAACGGTAAGGCAACTTGAATAAAAAGTATCGTTACGACACCGGCGATACGAAAAACTTCTTATCTTTGGTGTCGGAAGCGGAGTGATATTTTCACCACCGGCCCAAAGCGAATAAAAT